>JAYVAZ010000027.1:0-8253 GCA_043750675.1 Pseudobdellovibrionaceae bacterium
TCGGTAATGAACAGTCAAAATGATGATTTTATAAACAAACTTCCGATGCTGACCGCCGCTTTTTGGATAATGAAAATTACGGCAACTACCTTGGGTGAAACCGGTGGTGACTGGCTATCGATGTCGATGAATTTGGGGTATCTTTATAGTACATTGATTTTTTTCGGACTATTTATTCTTGCTTTTGGATTGCAATTGGCTGCGAAAGACCATCGACCTTTTCTGTACTGGACGGTTATTGTTGCAACCAGTACCGCCGGAACTACATTGTCGGATTACATGGATCGGACATTGGAACTGGGCTACGCAAAAGGTGCGGCCATTTTAATTACGATTTTATTGGTAACACTTGGAATTTGGAAATGGTCAGTGGGAAATGTTTCAGTCGATAAAATCAAAACCAGAAAAGCCGAAATTTTTTACTGGATTACTATTCTTTTTTCCAACACTTTAGGTACTGCACTGGGAGATTTTTTAGCCGATGATTCTGGCCTAGGATTTTTGGGTGGTTGGTTATTAATTTCCGCAATATTAGGCATCATCTTACTAGCCTACTATTTTACTAAATTGCCACGCGTTTTACTGTTTTGGGTCGCCTTTATATTAACTCGGCCCTTCGGCGCAACATTTGGAGATGTACTAACCAAAGCGAAAGATTTAGGTGGACTTAATTTTGGCAGAGGTTATTCCTCGCTAATTCTCTTGGGCCTTTTATTGATTACCATTGTCATTTCCTACAAAAAAAATCAGCGGCTCTTAGCAAACTAGGTTTTAAGAACCTAATTGGTCCATTTTCCTTGCTCATGTCTGTTCTGGATGCTCTAATGCGGGTATGAGTCACAATGAACGATAGATCCTATAAACCTTTTCTAATTGAACTTCTGGCTAGAAATACCCTTTCTGACTATTCTGAACAGGTTGCTAAATATATCAGCGCCTTAAGCAGTGCCGAACTGGCCTACGTTTTTGTTGATATGTCTTTTTTAGTGAGTGCTATTAAATTTGTCGACGAAGAACGTTGGATTCAGCAAAAAGATTCACTTAAAGAAGTCTCTTTCGGCAAGTTCGTCAAAAAAATTCTTACTGCTGAATTAGCCCCCGTTTTATTTTTACACGAATTCTTCGAACATTCTTCAATCGAAGGAATTAAACAAGCCAGCGTTAATTGCAGCGAAATTGAAAAATTGGTGATTAATACAATCAAAACAAAAACTTCGGCAGACAAAAAGAACTTCTCAGTTACGGCTTTGAAACTAATGTCGGAACTGTTTGAGTTTGAACACCAGCTGAATTTAAAAAAACATGAACTGGGCTTGAACGTCGGACTTTCTTTATATCGAACTTTTGATCGTCTAGATGAAGTATTCAACTTGGACTACTTAGCGGATCAGGGAATGGTCTCTTCATTAACTGGCACCGAAAGACTTTACGAAGGTGCTGGCGTGGGTGTGCAATCCAGCTACTCAAATGCGCTTATTGCTCTTCGGTATTTAAATCCCGCAAAAGGATCTCGATTTGTTGATTTAGGTTCGGGCTATGGCCGCATCGGTTTAGTTGTCGGACTTATGCGACCCGATATTCAATTTATGGGTTATGAGTTTGTAGATCACCGAGTGACCCTTGCCGCTGCCGCATCGGTAGATTTGGGCATCAGTCAACATGTCCACTTTAGAACTCAAGATCTTTCTTTAGTCGATTTTCAAATTCCGGTTGCCGATGCCTATTACATTTATGATGCTTTTAGTGAAAGCACCTACCAGCACGTTTTAGCTCAGTTAGTTCAAATCAGTCAGAAAAAGAAAATCACTGTCGTAACCAAAGGGAACGCTCGTCAATGGCTGCAGGGCGCCGGCCAAAAAGGCAACTGGTCGCAACCGCAACAATTCGATAACGGCAATCTTTGTTTTTTTAGATCTTGATAATTAAACGTTCTTTTTTTCTTCGGGAATTAATAAAATCCAAGGTTTACGCAATATCTTCAGCGCACTCCATTTAAATAACTTCAGTAGCGTGCTGGCGCCGACACCCGAAGACAGGGATGCTAAAATAAAAGCGCATAAGAAACTCACCGAAATGTTAATTATCCCTATCGCTAAAATTCCGCCGGCAGCATTTGCCAACTGAAACCCAGTGACTCCTGAATCTAGCATTAAAGGCAACGACGCCGCAAATCCACCAGTCGCCAAAGTAACGTGACGAACTTCTATCGGGACTCCCAAAAAAGCAATAACTTGTGGAGCTAACCCCATAATAAACCCCAAAGAAACATTGGCCGCCAAAGCATTGGCATTGCCATTAAAAAATTCAGCTAAACGTTTCGAGTTTTTAATGCCAAGCCATTTGTTAAATCTTTTATTGTACTGAATACGTGTCGGCAGTTGCGTGTTCACACAAAAATTTTCGAACCAACCTGCGATGAGGCTTGATGAAAACAATAAGACACCAGTAATGGTGGCAAATAAAATCGATGGCCCAAAAAGGTTACTACTTTCAAATATGTGATGCGCTTCTTCGTAGCTGAAAAAATCATACCCAATCCAATGCAGGGCAAAACTGATTATAAAACAAATCGGAAACACCGATGACAAATTTCCAACCACCGCAATAAATTGCGTTCTTAGCAAAGCCAAAATTGTTTGACCGCCTTCGCGCAAAGAATGTTGAATATGCCGTAAAATAAAAGGTGCAGTGGTTGAAGGTTGTTTAGTAGCCAGCGTGAATCCCAACAATTGAATCGTCAAGAAGCTGGTCGAATAATTCAACCCATCAATAAAACCCTTCACAAATCCGACTAATCCTATCTTCGCACAGGTGTATTTTATGAAGACGGTGGCTGCAGTAATCACTCCTCCACCCATGGCCGAGGTCAACATCGTATTAAAATCCTTCCAGGATCTCGCAACGTAGTGTTCACCAACGTGCGAATTAGCCTGCACGACTCGTTCGGCCAGCAACGACATATTGGCGCGCAAAAAGGATAGAAATCCACGTTGTTCATGAACATCTAAAACCAGCTGGGAAGCCAACAGTCGCAAACTGGATGCCGTCGACTTTTTGGGATCCAAAATATTCAGAATCATTTGAAAACGCTTTAATCTTTTGCGATGCATTTGGAATGAATAAACAATATTAATTTTTACGCCTGCCTGTACTAACTGCTCGAAAAGGAGATCAGTCATCGTCTGGATATCGGCAATCATTTTCCACAATGGCTCCATATCCTTTGAGGATTTGCGAATCAGCTGATGGAAAACATATTCTTCTAACTCAAATTCAGGAAAAGTGAATCGACTGGTGTCGGTGATATCTAACCGAATTCTAATCGATAGCGCTCCTTCTAACATTTGAATACTTAAAATTCGTAAAGACTCTAAAAGATTTTTCTGCAATGCCGGTTCGGCCGCCTGATCATGGGCCATGATCTTCATAAATTCGACCAAAACATCTTCATCAATTGCGTCGATCAAAAGACTTTCGTGTTCATCCGGAAATACATCTTGAATTAAGGTCGCCATATCATTTTTTAAAGGCGTCTGCGGCAAAAATATTTCCTGGACCCGAGTCATGAAACTTTGGACGAAGCTGGCTTCAGTAGGCATTCCAATCATCGCCAACTGAAATGGCTGTGATAATTGCATCAGTGACATATCCAAAAGGGAAATAAAATTTTGCTGCCATTCTGGATTTTTTAGAACTTGCTGTAACAAAAACTTCAATCGCAGCGAATAAATGGTTTCCCAACGCTGTTCTTTTTCATCTGAACTGCGAGGCCGCTGCAGCCATTTTAACAAACGCGAAAACCATAAAATTTGTTCTTCATTGCCTAATCCAGCCGGCGATTCCGACAAAATCGTACTTAGCAATTCCATCTATTTCGTCTCTTCGCCAGAAGCTGCGTTAAATTTAGCTGCAGTTGACGAAACTTTAGACGGAGGCACTGATATTTCTTCCGTTTCAATTTCCGTTTTAATAATATAGGTTTTCATGGAAATTATTAGAACATCATTGGCCAGTTCAAACAACCTCATATATAATAATTAAAGAGGTTGCCTTGAAGAAATTCTCATTGATTATTTTAATGGGAATGATTATTTTGTTGGCGGTTTTTCAAAACTGCAGCCGCGACTTTCTCGTGGAGGGGCAAAATTTCTCTTCGGTAGAGTCGCCCTTAAATGTTCAACCTAAATAAAAATTATATTGCTTAGGATCAATTGGCCCCATTATGCTATTTACCTATGCCAACGAAAACAAAAAAAGACCTCGCCGTCGACAAATACATTAAAGACGCTGCCGTCTTTGCCAAACCGATTCTTAGTCATTTGCGCAAAGTGGTTCGTGAAGCTTGTCCACAGGCCCAAGAAGAAATTAAATGGCGCCAACCCTTTTACACTTACAATGGTAAAATTGTTTGTGGGATGGGTACCTTTAAAGCCCATTGCAAATTTTGGATTTGGAATTGGCCCACTATTTCAAAGTCTAAAACGCAGAAAACCAAAGATGCAATGAAGGGTTTGCTTCATATTTATAAAGTTTCGGATTTACCCAATGTTAAACTAATTCAGTCGCTATTAAAAGAGTCACTGGAACTACGCCAACCGGGCGCAAAACCTATTAAACGTAAACCCCTTAAGAAAAAGCCTCCTGTAAAGACACCTTCGGATCTTATGTTGGCTTTGAAAGCCAATCCAAAAGCATTGCGGAATTTCCAGGCCTTCTCCGAAAGCGTAAAACGCCACTACGTAGACTGGATCTTAGAGGCTAAAACCGAAGACACTCGCGAACGAAGAATAGAAAAATCAATTGACGCTATCGCTATGGGTAAAACCCAACACTGGAAATAGGAGTTATAATGAACGCGGCTCACATTCACTTATTGTTAAATCATTTTCCCCTGGCCACTTTATTATTTGGTTTTATTATTCTTATTACTGCGAAATTTCTGCGCAACGAAACTGTGCTAAAAGTTGCATTGGGAATTTTGGTGATTGGCGGATTCATGGGAGCCGCCGCCTTTTTCACCGGTGAACCGGCCGAGCACTTTTTAAAAGAGTTACCTCATTTCCAAGAAAAACTAATCCAGGAACACGAAGCGGCCGGCAAGTATGGTTTGATATCAACAATCATAACCGCTGTAGTTGCTGCCGGTGGTTTGTATTTTTCATTAAAGAAAGGCAGCGTACCTAAAGCCTATTTGATTTTTATTTTAGTTGTAAATTTTTGGGCGCTGACTGTCATCGGACGTACAAGCTATTTAGGCGGAATGATTGGCCACTCCGAAATAAGGGGAGAAATTCCCCGCCCGGTGGAATAGAAATACTCAAAGCAATCGTAACAGATCTTAACACAGTTGCAACTGATAGAAGTTGCAATTCTCTCTTCACGTGCTACTGTTCTTCCGATCTCTCAAGGCCGTCAGGCGCCTATTTTGCGAGGTTAGGGGAGCTGTATGGAAGTAAGTAAAGAACAATCATCATTGCATGACGAGCGCGGAAAAACCGATTCCAGTTTAGTTAGTGAGCGCGGAAAAACTGATGATTCATTTGCGAAACATCGTAAGAAAACCGAATCTGATACTGACAAGCAAATAGAAGCCGGGCGCCAAGATGCCGATGATGTTCGCGCCCAAGCCCGCAAAAGCGCCGACGCTAAAACGGCTTTGGGCAAATCCGGACTAAACCAAAATAATCAAATACAGACGAGTATTGAGATCTTGACCGAAAAAACTTTACAGACACAAAGAATTCGCGATGATGAGGCCGTTGATTTTGAACGTACTTTAATGGATGCGGCGCTGATTCGAGAACGCGAAAGCAAAGAAAAAGAAGCCAACAAATTTTTTAAACAGGAACGGGAAGAGACCGACAAAAATTTATCGCGGGAACGGTCGCACACAGATTCTGAAGTTTTGCGAACGTCTGATCTTTTATCTAATGAAATGATTTCACATAAAGCAACGAAAGCAGAACTTACGTCACGAGATGAATTTCTTGCAATCGTTAGTCATGATCTAAGAAATCCTATTGGCGCCATCCTTTCCTATTCGGATTTGCTTCTTGAAGATGGAAATTTGAGTGGCGATGACGCAAAAAAATGGGCGCAAGTGATCAAACGAAACGCAGAAAATTCCTTACGATTAATTAGTGACATTCTAGACATGGAACGTTTTGCCGAAGGTAAACTGCAATTAAATTTTGCTCCGACCAACATTGATAAATTAATTAATGAAACGGTTGAGAGCTTCAAATATACTGCGGCTGAAAAAAATATTTCCTTGCGAAGTGTGCCCAGTGGCGCGATCCGGTTGATTAACTTTGATCAGGATCGAATTGCGCAGGCTTTAGCGAACCTACTGGGTAACGCGATCAAATTTACACCGGAAAATGGTTTGATTACCGTTGCGGCCCATGAAAGTGCAGACAATCTAAAGGTATCTGTTTCAGATAATGGTGTTGGTATTCCCGCAGGCCAACAGAACCGCATATTCGAACGTTTCGCCCAGCTGGAAAATAAAAATCGCGTAGGGCTTGGATTAGGTCTTTACATTTCCAAGATGCTTATTGAAGCGCATCAGGGAAACTTAGTTGTAGACTCTGAAATTGGAAAAGGAACCATCTTCACATTCACTATTCCTTATTCGAGGATCGATTGATTTTTAAAAAGATTCTGAATGTTACTTATTTAACAGCGATTTTATTTTTTAGCGGTTGTGGCAGTTTAAAAGTCGTTGAACCGACGAAGCAAAATTCTAACGGCACTTTAGCGTTAGATTACTCACAAGGTGTTCCCAAAGTTGTGGGAACTTTTAGTTGCACTATCGTTAGCACAAATGGAAAAAGAGTAACAGGGACTGGCACAACAGAAAACCTTGCCCAGAACGAAGCGTTGGCAAAATGTCGGGATCAGATAGTAATCTCATTTTGTAAAGCTTCTAATTTGAAGTGCCAGAAAAACTAACAGAATTTCTTAAACTCTAAACCAAGTGTTTCTTAAAAAATTCTACCGTGCGAGACCAAGCTTGTTTTGCTGCTTTTTCCTACGACACCCAATTTTCCGGTCGAATCAGATCGTGTTTTCAGCCAACCATCTGGAGCCAATGCGATGAATCCTTCCGTCGCCAAACGACGGGCCACATCTTCGATATATGGATAAGGCCGCGGTTTTCGTGAACAACCAGAACCACCGGGTATTTGCCCGCCTTGGCTGGCCTTGCCAGATGCCCTTTAATTTTGCCATTTCCTTTGGGGGAATCGACACTCACTTCTTCTGTCTTGATTCTTTTATCATCTTTAGGAACCTGAATCGCCCAAGCATAGTTTGGACGAATACTGTCCCAAAGCGCATTAAGGGTAACACCTGCGATCAGAAATTTCTGTGCATGCCCCAAAAAAGTTCTTCGGTCGATATCGCCGTGAATATATTTATCAAATAAACTCCAAAGTTCTTGCGGGTATTCTGTTGCGGTTTTTCTATTCATTTACAAATTCTACCTAAAATCCAAATGGAATCGCAAGTCCAACAGCAAAAAACAACTTTCGGAACCTAATGTCTTTGTTGTTTTACCGACTTAAAATCTTCTGCCAATTGATTACCGACTTTCCTGTGCGCCAATGCGCCGGGATGGGCATCTGCTACCGAGCCCAAGTTTTGATGAAACCGAAAGAGAAATTTGGGTTTCTAAAGCTTAATCAAAGTGCAGTTTGCTTTGTAGAAACCTAATTTATATAGTAACTTTCGTTCATGTGGCAAAGCCTTATGGATTTCAATCTATCACCTCTTAATCTCGTCACCCGAGCTATCATTGTTTATTTGGCTGTTTTAATTCTGTTAAGGGTCTCTGGAAAAAGACAGTTAGGTCAGATGGGTGCAACGGAGTTTGTTGCCATTTTGCTGGTTAGTAACGCCGTACAGAACTCGATGAACGGCGGAGACAATTCTCTGATCGGTGGTTTGCTATTGGCGGCTGTGCTGGTCGGAATAAGTACGCTGATTTCCTACCTGACTTACCGAAGTCGATTTTTTAGTTCGATTTTCGAAGGAACACCGACGTTGCTCATTCACCGGGGCAAAATTATAAACAAGAATCTTGCAAAGGAACGTTTAAGCGAGTCCGAGCTGGGCCGCGTCCCAGATCTGGTAGAAACTTTTTAGAAGTAACCCAAATTGATTTCCATACTTTTATTTCCTAAGCAGCAAACAAGTCAAGGTCGAGTTGTTTAATCATTTCTACTTTTTCTGTTTTAATCTTTTCCCATA
>JAYVAZ010000028.1:0-5006 GCA_043750675.1 Pseudobdellovibrionaceae bacterium
CCTACCGGTTGCTGAAGTTCACCGTTCTCACCGACCGCCATGGTTGCCAAGGTCTGTCCGGGATCATAAGGTTTTAAAACTTTTCCGTCATTCCAAACAGGTTGTGCAACTAAACCCACAGGTACGTCTTCACGGAACGGGGCTTCGATCACCGGTCGCAAGATTTCTTTTGGTTGTTTTTCCCAGTCTGCCGGAAGCGGCATACCTACCGGTTGCTGAAGTTCACCGTTCTCACCGACCGCCATGGTTGCCAAGGTCTGTCCGGGATCATAAGGTTTTAAAACTTTTCCATCATTCCAACCCGGAGGTGCAATCAAACCTACCGGCTGCGGAAAGTCACCTTCTTCGCCAATTGCCATCGTTGTCATTAAGGGATCATTTTTAGGAGTAAAAGGCATTGTGATATCACCAATAGCAATTAATTCCCCTTCTTCACCAACCGCCATTGTTGAATACCTGATATCGTCATCAGAAATTCGCATATTTGGTTCATCCGGATTTTTCAAAAATTTTGGATCGTGAATAATAGTACGTTGATTAGGCTTAGACATTTATTTCCCCCTAAGAATTGAACAGAACAAACGTTATAATATTGCCAGTACTTATCGACAATTTCCGCTAAAAACGACAGCTCAAATTAACGGTTTGCCGAAAAATTATATGTATAAAATGACTCAAAATGAGGCCCTTTCAACTTAAAGGAACAGGTGTTTTCTTTTAATCTCATTTTGAGACGGCTTGACTAAATGGATTTTCAATTTACAGTATTATGAAAGATAACAGGTGATAAATGTTTTCCGCAAAATGTGTTGGGCACGCTAGTATTTTACTCAATTTTGATGGGCTCAAGATCTTAACGGACCCTTGGTTTGGTTATCCTTTTTATGCAAATAATCTGGTTGGTTATCCTCCCGTATCGCCACTGTCTGCAAAAGAAATTTCCGAAATCAGCGCGATTCAAATTTCGCATCTTCATCAGGATCATTATTGTGAGAAGACCTTTGGATTGCTACCTAAAAACATCGATGTCTTAATTGGAAAATATCCGGATCCCTTGTTTTATAAAAAAATAGAAAAACAAGGGTTCAAAAATATAATTACCATCGGAGAAGAGGCCCATTCTTACAAGGGTCTCAAAGTCGGAATTTTTCTACCCGAAGTTTTTGATTTTTCCTTTGATTCGCTGTCGATTTTCCAGTTCCAAGGAAAGTCCTATTTTTTAAATAACGATTGCCTGTTGAAGCCGGCAAAGTATCGAAAAATAAAAGAACTTTTTGGCGAATTTGAGGTTGGGTTTGTTGGTTATACAATGGTGAATCCCTACCCTAGTTGCTACCGGTTAGCTTCGAAAACACAGCAAGAAGAATTTGCGGCCACTCGACTTAAGTGTTTTAACGGAGTAGAATCATTAGATAAAGTTTTTCAATTTAAAAAAATCGTGCCTTATGCAAATGGGCTACGCTTTTTTGAAAATGAAAATCTGCACCACAACGCCACTTTTAGCAATCCAGTAGACCTGCTATCTTTTTTCAGTAAAAAAGAAAAAATTTGTATTTTGGAACCAGGCGATGAACTTTCTGATGTCAGCAGCTACAATTCAAAGCCTAAATTTAATTATGAGTTAAGCGAGATGAATCGGTATATTTCACAACAAGGGTATAAACTGACGCACGAGTTTTCACACTTTGGTTTTTTAGATCCTAAAAAATACGAAAATTTTTTCGACTTGTACCTTGCAGAGGTTTCCAAAAAGTGGACATTGGATATGTCGGTACAGTTTAATATTATTCACGCCGACTCCTACCTCTGTTTATATTATATTTTTAAGGACAGAAAACTCAGTCGAGCGAAATCTTTGGCAAATAAACCAAACTTGTCGGTTTCATTTAAAGCTGAATGGCTAAACGAGGCCGTTAACCATAAAATCTCGATGTTAGCATTGTATTTTAACTTCAATTTTCATGTAGAAATACACGACCCGAACTTGAACAATCAATATTGGGTCCACGGCTGGTAAATTAAAGCAAAGCCTGTCCCATTTGGACTTTTTGCGATCGAAATCGATCTTCTACAGCCCATGGTAAATGCGCACGGACTTCCTTCGGTACGATAAGAATCACTGTACTTCCCATATGGAAAACCCCCAACTCATCGCCTCTTTTAATTGGAATACCGGGTTCGTATCTTACTTTTTTGCATTCTCGATCCCAATCATTGGTAACTAGTTTACCATCAAAAGCCAAAGTGATTTTACCAACGTTGGTAGCGCCCACAAAAACGACTTTTATAAGCCCCCATTTGGTTTCAATTTCAACAACCATACGATCATTGATGGAATAAAGATTTTTTACATTTCGCATACTCCAAAAATTGACTGGCCACAAAGTTCCCGGGATCTTAATGACCGAACGGATTGTGCCAGATACCGGTGAATGCACGCGGTGATAATCCAAAGGACAAAGGTAGTAAGTGGCAAACAGACCACCTTCGTAATATCCCTTTGTCCCCGACTCCATGAGGAGTTCTTCAATTGAAAATTTCCGTTTTTTGGCTTGGATCAGTTTACCTTCATTAATAACCGCGAACTGTGTAATCACACTGTCACAGGGATGGACAAAATCAGTCTTCGCAATTCGTCGCACTTCGGGTTTCAACCTTCTTACAAAATAATCGCCGATACTTTTGTAATGCTGCATACTTTTTTCAGCTTCGCTGACATTAATTTTGTAAAAATTGGCGAACGCCCGAATGGAATAAAAATCCAAAGGTGCAGGCAGTTTCAAATGCATTAAAATTCCAACGAAATGGCTGATAAGATTTTTAGGAAGAAGTAGAAAAAAAGTCTTCATTTGTAGAGCTCTCTATTTGAATTTTTTCAAATTAGGGTATTAAGTTAAGTTTAGACTAACAAAAGACGCGGTTTTTGGTATATTCGATGCTATGTCCCGTATAATTAAAAATCTTGAGCTATCATTAGATGAAAACTTAAGTGAAAAACTCAGTTTGCTTTCACCGGGGTTTACAGACTTTAGAATCCTCAAACAAAGCGTTGATGCCCGCCGAAGACATGATGTGAAACTGATCTACACGGTCGAGGTCGGCGAAAACCACGAAGTACTGGAAATTCCGCAATATCTAGTTACTCCCCTTAAAAAGTCACCCGATGAAAAGCCCATCATCATCGGCAGTGGGCCTGCTGGGCTATTTGCGGCCTTAAGGCTGATCGAAAGAGGGATTCCCTGCCGACTTTTCGAACGCGGCAGCAAAGCCGAACTGAGAATCAAAGGCATCAATCGATTTTGGCGTTATGGCGAATTAGATCGCCGAAATAACGTCTGCTATGGGGAAGGTGGCGCCGGTCTTTATTCAGACGGCAAATTAATCACTCGGATAAAAAGTGATCATATTCCTTATGTTTTACAAAGACTGGTGAAATTTGGCGCACCTGCTGAAATTGAATATCTGTCAAATCCCCATGTCGGCAGCGACCGCATTCGAAGAGTTATTCCAAAAATGCGCCAATATCTGCAAGAAAATGGTTGTGAATTTCATTACGACACTCAGGTTACTGAACTTATGGTTGAAAACAGCCGTATCGCCGGCATTAAAACCGAAAAAGGCGAAATCTTCCAGAGCCCCAAAGTTGTTTTATGCACAGGTCACTCAGCCGAAGATATGCTTTTACACCTTCACGACTTAGGAGTGAAGATGGAGGGGAAATCCTTTGCGATGGGTCTTCGAATCGAACATCCGCAAAAACTAATAAATAAAATTCAATATCGCGAGCAGTCCGAACATCCTAAATTAGGTAGCGCTAATTACAAACTGACTTTTCATGATCAAAAAACCGACACCGGCGTTTACAGTTTTTGTATGTGTCCAGGTGGATTTATTCTTTCCAGTGGCACTGAAGCCGATGCGTTGGTTTGCAATGGTATGAGTAACTATAATCGAAATTCACCTTTTGCAAATGCGGCCATCGTTGTTACCGTCAATCACGAAAAACTTTTTGGAAGTGATTTGATGGGTGGATTAAAATTGCGAAAAGAGATCGAACAGAAAGCATTTCATTCGGTCCGCGCCACAGGTGGAAGCCGACAATTGCCGGCGCAAAAATTAAATGATTTTCTTAATAAAAAAACTTCAAAAGAAATTCAAAAAGGTTCATGCCCGTCTGGAACCGCGTCGATCAACCTTCACGATCTGTTCCCGCAAACGTTGCTGAACCATTTAGTAACGGGCATCCAACACTTCAACAAAAGTATGGATGGATTTATTTCTGAAGATTCGGTTTTATACGGAGTTGAAACCAGGACTTCCTGTCCGGTTAGAGTAACCCGCGACGATGATTCATTACAAAGCACCTCACACCCCGGCCTTTATCCATGCGGTGAAGGTGCCGGTTATGCCGGCGGAATCACTTCAGCCGCTTGTGATGGGGTCAAAATCGCCGAAAAGATTTTCGAAAGCTACCTTTAGGTCGCAGCGAGAAAAAATCTAAACAACGATAGATTGAAAGATATTAGATCAAATCACAAATTGCGGCGGTATTGACCGCCAACTTGGTACAACGCTTCAGACATCTGGTATAGCGAACAACTTCTTGCTGCTGTCATCAACGATTCAAAAATATTTTCACCCGCCAACGCCACTTCCTTTAACTGTTGTAACGCTATTTCTGACTCTGCCTGATGATCTTTTTGATACTGCTTGACCCGACTTAATTGCAAATTCTTTTCTACATAACTAGCCCGTGCTAATTCGATCTTCACCGGAACGTAATCTGACTGCATTGTTTTTGGATCGATAAAAGTGTTCACGCCGATTATAGGAAGTTCGCCAGAATGTTTGAGATGTTCGTAATACATACTTTCTTCTTGAATTTTACTGCGCTGATATTGGGTTTCCATCGCACCCAATACTCCGCCACGTTCGCTGATTTTCGAAAATTCAGCCAACACCGCTTCTTCAACCATCTCGGTCATCTCTTCCATAAAATAAGAACC
>JAYVAZ010000029.1:0-8278 GCA_043750675.1 Pseudobdellovibrionaceae bacterium
GGGTTTAGTTGAATCATAAGATTTGAAATGTTACCGCCAACCGTCATCGCCATTCCCGTTTTCGTGACAACGCTGGCATTCTGGAGGAGAATTCTCCACAGTTTGAATTGCGAATGTCACAATTTTTTGATTGGTATTTCTTTTCTCGAGAGTTAAGTGGTTATAATAAATCGCCCATGGCCATTGCACATCAGTCGCGAGAACTACGTTTGACTCCAGAAGAAGAAGTCCGACTTGAAAAACTGCGCACTCATCGCCATGGCCTTTTTGAATTTATCAAAATCAAAGACAGCAATATTTACCTAAAGGATTTATTCAAAAACGAAAAACTAGTCGTTAAAGAATCCCCATGGACTTTTGGATTCAGTTCGGATGAAATTTTTGAAGCACGTCTAATTCCATTTGAAGATTCTTATGTGTTTACAAAAGGGTTTTGTTTCCATCCAGAAGATGCGAAGAAATTTATTTTATCCGAAACTAAAAGACATCGGAAAGATCCTGACTTGGATCAAGAGTTAATGATGCTGAGATTAATTAAAATGCGTTACAAATTTGAGCGGTATCGCCATGTTGATATTAAAATGATTTACTCTAACGAAGGAAAGTTGGGTCTTTAATGAGTTCTCCGATTAAAAAGGTTCTTATTATCGGAAGTGGCCCGATCGTTATCGGCCAAGCTTGCGAGTTTGATTACTCGGGCACACAGGCCTGTAAGGCTTTGATGAAAGAGGGACTTGAGGTCATTTTAGTCAATTCGAATCCGGCAACAATCATGACGGATCCAGAAATTGCCACCAAAGTTTACATTGAACCTTTGCGAGTCGATTACTTAGAAAAAATTATTGAAAAGGAAAGACCTGATTCAGTTATTCCAACATTGGGTGGCCAAACGGCGCTGAACCTTGCGTTGGCTTTGGATGAAGCCGGAATTCTAGCCAAGTACAATGTTCGCTTGTTAGGTGCTGATCCAAAGGTTATTAAAGCCGCCGAAGATCGCCAATTATTCCGTGATATCCTGGATAAAGTTGGCGCCAAATATCCTAAAAGCGAAATGGTCAAAACCTACGAGCAAGCCTTATTGGTTGCCGAAAAATTAGGTTTCCCGTTGATCCTGCGTCCAAATTACACTTTGGGCGGTGGGGGCGGTGGAATTGCTTATTCTCCCGAAGAATATAAAAGCATGATCATCCAGGCTTTGCATGAAAGTCCCACCAGTGAAGTTTTGGTTGAGGAAAGTATTTTAGGTTGGAAAGAATTTGAACTGGAAGTTATGCGCGATCGAAAAGGCACCTTCGTCGTTGTCTGTAGCATCGAAAATTTTGATCCTTGTGGTGTTCATACCGGTGATAGCATTACGGTAGCTCCGCAACAAACTCTGTCAGATTACGAATACCAATCGATGCGCGATGAGGCCTGTAAAATACTAAACGAAGTCGGTGTACAAACCGGCGGCGCTAATATTCAGTTTGCTACTCATCCCACAACCGGTGAACGAGTTGTTATCGAAATGAATCCTCGGGTCAGTCGGTCTTCTGCATTGGCCAGCAAGGCAACCGGTTTTCCGATCGCTAAATTAGCCGCGCTATTGGCAATTGGGAAAACATTAGATGAAATTACAAATGATATTACCAAAGTAACTCCTAGTTGTTATGAACCTGCTTTAGATTATGTAGTTACTAAAATTCCTCGATTTGCATTTGAAAAATTCAACGGAGCCAAAGATCTTCTTTCGACGCAAATGAAAAGTGTCGGCGAAGTCATGGGCATTGGACGGACCTTTCAAGAATCATTAATGAAGGCGACACTGTCTTTAGAAAATCATGCAGAAGGTTTCCCTTCTATTCATTTGCAAAAAGAATTAATTTCTTATCCAAACAGTAAACGAATCTTTCATCTGTACGAGGGCTTAAGATCTGGTTTACCAATTGATGAACTGGGCAAGTTGACGGGAATTACACGTTGGTTTTTAGAACAACTTAAGTCGGTCGTAGATTTTGAAAAGAAAATTGCCGATGTAGCCCGTTTAAATGCGGAAGTTTTGTTACAGGCAAAACGCAAGGGGTTTAGTGATGCTTTGATTGGTCGCTTGGCTGGAAAATCCGAAAAAGAAATTCTAGAAATGCGCGAAGCCAATCGGATTTTTCCAAAGTTTCAACAAGTCGATACTTGTGCTGCCGAATTTGCATCAAGCACTCCGTATTTTTATTCTTCTTATTGGGCTTCGGAGAATGCCGAAATTGACATTAAACTTCCCGTTATGGTTTTAGGCAGTGGCCCGAACCGAATCGGCCAAGGTATCGAGTTTGATTACAGTTGCGTTCGTGGGGTTATGGCATTTCAAAAGGCCGGCCACAAAGTCATTATGGTCAATTCCAATCCCGAAACCGTGTCAACTGACTACGATACCTCCGACATTCTTTTCTTTGAACCATTGACTCATGAGTCGGTTTCGGAAATTTGCCGATTTATTAAACCATCTGGAATCGTAGCGCAGTTAGGTGGACAGACTCCTATTAATTTAATTCATCGATTGGTCCGCGAAGGTAAAGTGCTCTTAGGTTCTAGTTTGGAAACGATTGATTTGGCGGAAGATCGTGGTTTGTTTTCCAAAATTTGCCAGGAACTTAATTTTAAAATTCCTAAATCATCTATGGTAAGCAGCTTGACCGAGTCGCTGGAAAAAGTGAAATCGATTGGTTACCCTATTATTTGTCGGCCCAGTTATGTTTTAGGTGGTCGCCGAATGGAAGTGATCGAAAATGAGCAAGAGCTGATCTCTTACTTTCAAAGACATTCAGAACATATCAGTTCAGACCGGCCGTGTTTGATGGATCAATTTTTAGAAGGCGCGCTGGAAGTTGACGTGGACTTGGTTCGTGGTGATGACTGGATGATCGTTGGCGGAGTTGTTGAACATATCGAAGCAGCCGGTGTTCACAGTGGCGATAGTATGGGTGTATTACCTCCGCAGCGTTTAAAAGACCCTACCTGCGAAAAAATTGAAAAGATGAGTTGTCATTTAGCTGACAAAATAAAAGTGATTGGTCATCTGAATCTTCAGTTGGCAGTCAAAGACGACGAAGTATACATGTTAGAAGCAAATCCTCGAAGTTCTCGTTCAGTTCCTTTTGTTGTTAAAGCTACCGGCATTCCTTTGATCGATCTGGGAGTAGCGGCAATGTTAGGTAAAAAGAAAAAAGATCTTAAAATTGACTCTTTAAATTGGAAAAATGTAAAAGACGTTTCTGTAAAAGGTGTCGTTTTCCCTTTCAAAAAATTTCCTGAAGCTGATTCTATATTAGGTCCAGAAATGAAATCGACGGGGGAAAGTATGGGCCGTGCAGCCAGCTATCCCGAGGCCTTAATGAAGGCACTGATTTCTAGTCACGTTCGTTTACCGAACAAAGGCGAAGTGTTTTTTTCGTTAAGAGATAAAGATAAAGAATCGATGTTGGAATTAGCCAAAAAACTGACGACAATGGGATACACGATTTCGGCCACGGCAGGAACGGCCAAGTATTTTAACGACCACAAGTTAGATACGTTGATGTTGCGTAAAGTACATGAGGGACGTCCGCATTGTGTGGATCGCATTCGATCCGGAGATGTTTCTTTTGTCATCAATACGACTCGCGGAAAGACCTCTATCGAAGCCAGTTTTGATATTCGAAGAGCTTGTACCGATTACAGTATCCCGTGTTTGACGGAAAGTGATGCTGCCGAAGCATTTTTGCTGGCTTTGGAAAAATCGAAAGATCAAAATATAAATGTTTCGACATTAAACAAATCCTTTTTGTTCTAGACAGTCACCGGAAACTCTTTGATTTTTTCTAATGAAAAGGCATAATTATTTTATGCACTCATTAGTAGTTCAAAATCTTAACAAGGTATTTAAGGGCGGTTTGTTTGAAAAAGACAAATCAGTTTTAAAAAACGTTAGTTTTAAGGTTGAAAAGGGAGTTACTACTGGTTTTGTCGGAGTTAATGGCTCGGGCAAAACAACTTCGCTAAAATGTGTTTTGGGTTTTGTTCATCCGACCTCAGGCGGAATTCACTTTTTTAATAATCAAATTCTAAGTTCAGAAGTTAAAAATAAGATCGGTTATATGCCGGAACGGCCTTATTTTTATGAATTCCTTAAGGCGGAAGAGTTTTTAAAGTTTCACTGGGATTTAGGCGGAGGCGGAGCCGGCTTCAATGAGGCTTGTGACGAAGTTCTTAGTCGGGTAAACCTTTTAGCTTCGAAACAAACGATTTTACGTAAGTTTTCTAAGGGTATGTTGCAAAGAGTGGGATTGGCCCAAGCCATTATTAAAAAGCCAGATTTTTTAATTTTGGATGAACCGATGTCGGGTTTAGATCCCGATGGCCGGTTTCTGATTAAGAAAATCATAAAAGAAGAGCGAAGTCGTGGAACCACGATTTTTTTTAGCAGTCACCTCTTGCACGATATGGAAGAATTATGTCGAGACATTGTGGTGATCGATCAAGGACAAATCATTTTTCAGGGTGAATTGAAAAAGTTTTTGAATTTTTCTGAAGGGGAGACCTTAGATCTTGAGTTAGCTTTTCAACGTTTTCGCGAAAATCAACAGGTTCAAAAGTAATGAAAACCATTGGACCTATTATTACAATCGCGAAAACCGGGTTTCAAGAGTATCTTCGAGATCGATTTGCTCACATTTGTTTTTTTATAGCTTTGTTTTTGATGGCGATGAGTATCGCCCTTGGAAGTTTAAGTTTGGACGAACAAACCCGTATCCTGATTCATTTTGGACTTACCAGCATTCATCTTTGTTGTTTAGGTTTAGTCAGTTTTTTTGGCGCCTTTTGTATGCAAAAGGAAACCGAAAGGCAAACTTGTTTATTGATACTCGCTCGTCCTTTAAACCGCGCGCAGTTTTTAATTGGAAAGTATCTATCGGTTCTTTTTATCATGGTGACTGTGTGGTTAATTTTATCGGTGACATTATTTTTAATACTTGAAGGCAATATCAGTTTTTTAAATTATATGCAGGCTAGCAGCGGAATTATAATTGAAATGTCGGTTCTGTTGGCACTGGCGTTTTTCTTTGCTTCAGTCGTACGGCCAACTTATGCATTGTTTATGGTGTTCGCGATTTATTTACTGGGAAATTGGTTGGAAGAACTTTTATTTTTTGCCACTAAAAGCAAAAGTGAGACTTTTTTGCGCGCAGCTGAAATCATGAATAAAGTGATACCAAATCTTTATAGTTCTAATTGGAGATCTTACTACTTGATCACAACGGGGATGGATAGTCGACAATGGTTCTGGGCGCTGGGACATCATTTTGCTTGGATTTTAATCACGCTTGCCCTGGCTTCATTTTTTTACAAAAGGAAAGACCTTGTCTGAGACATTATTTTATTCCATTTTTGTTTTTCTTTTTGGAGCTCTTCAGGGAAGTTTTGCTAATGTAGTTATTTATCGTTATCCAAAAAAATTAAGCGTGGTGACGCCACGAAGTCATTGCTACAGTTGTCAAAAACTAGTGGCCTGGTACGACAATATTCCGATATTTTCTTGGTTTGTTTTAAGAGGTAAGTGCCGCTCATGTGCGGCTCCGTTTTCAATACGATATCCGCTCGTTGAATTGATGACTGGTCTGATTTTTCTTTTCACTTATTTTAAATTTGGAATTGGTTTTACATTTTTCGAACTCATTTTATTTTCCTTGTGTCTAATCATCGTTTCATTTATCGACATTGATAATTTTCTTCTGCCTGATATCTTCACGCTTTCTGGAATCGTCTTTGGTTTTGCTGGATCTTTTTTCTCAGATCAAAGAACTTGGTTGGATTCTTTGCTGGGAATTTTGTTTGGTGGTGGAACTTTGTGGGCAATCGCTTACCTTTATTTCGTTTTTCGAAAAGAAGAAGGAATGGGTGGCGGAGATATTAAATTATTGGCGTGGATCGGTGCCGTTTTAGGCTGGAAAGCTTTGCCTTTCGTAATTATGACCGCCAGTATTTTAGGAAGTGTAGTGGGATTTTATTTGATTCTTTTCAAGAAAAAGGAAATGAAGACAGCAATTCCGTTCGGACCTTACCTAGCCCTAGGTGCTGTCTTATATTTTTTAATAGGCCAAAGTCTAGGCCAAATGTATATTCAACTGTTTTTGCCCGACCTTGTTTAAGTCAGAAGTTTGACATTTATAGTCGAGTCTTGAATACTTAAGTGAGGAGTTTTGTCTTAATACTCACGCAAATGGAGTTGCGTTCATCATGTTTTTTAAATCAAAAAAAGTGGTTGGTTTGGATATCGGAACCAGCTCAATAAAAATGGCGGAAGTTGAAATTGTGGGTAAAGGCGCGAGGTTACTTTCGTTTGGATTTGCGCCAACGCCAGCAGGTTGCTTGAGTAATGGCGCTATTACCAATAGCATGGCTATTTCCTCGTCCATACAAAATTTAGCTGCCGAGATTAAAACGAAACGTAGATTAACCAGCGTCGGGATGTGGGGAACTTCGGTTATTATTAAAAAAATAACGATTCCTAAAGTGGAAAAAAAGGTTCTGGCTGAACAAATCCGGTTTGAAGCCGAACAATACATTCCTTTTGATATTTCCGAAATCAAACTTGGGCATCACGTTCTGCCCAGTAGTAGTCCTGACTCAATGGACGTGCTTTTGATTGCTGCCCAGAATGAAATTTTAACTCAGTACGCGGCCGCGATTAGTGGTGCGGGATTAGAATCTTCAGTCGTTGATGTCAGCGGTTTTGCGTTAGCAAATTGTTTTGAATTGAATTACGGAAAAAGACGCGACGAAACGATTGCTTTGTTAAACATTGGTGCCGGTGTAACCAACTTCGTGGTTTTACATTCGGGAGAAGTTATTTTTTGTCGCGATATCGCCGTCGGTGGAATGAGTTACACGAATGAAGTTCACAAGGAAATGGGTATTTCCGTGCCCGAAGCAGAGGCCTTAAAGATGAGTGCGATTCAAGGCGACGCTGTACCCGATGAAGTACACAAAATCATGCGTGCGACCACCGATGCGATCAGTGATGAATTGCGCAGTGGTTTCGATTTCTTCTCACAAAGTTCTTCGGGATTAAGTATTCAAAGTGCTTTTTATGCTGGTGGCGGAAGTGGAATGCCGACTTTAATTAAAATCATTGGCGAAAAAACAAATATTCGTTTTGAGCAATTAAATCCATTTTTGCGGGTCGCTTCCAACTTAAAAAATAATTCTCGCCAAGGGTTACAACAAATTGCTCCGTTCGCACCCGTAGTTATTGGTCTTGCCTTACGTTCCGTTGGTGATGCGTGATTAGAGTCAACCTCAACCTGGATGCAAAAGCCCTTAGGATGGCCACCGATACCGGTGAAGACATCGTCGATCAGGCGATTCTGCAGCGTGAAGGTATCAAGCGATTAGTTATTATTCTTTTAATTCCAGTAGGACTCATTGTTTATGAACGACAAAATATTCCCGAACTGCAAAGTAAAATCAGTTCTAAAAATGCTTACATTGTTGAATTGTCTTCAAAAAATGCGAAGGCTCGTGGGGCTGTTTCCGAGATTACAAAATTTAAGGAAGATCAGGCCAAACTTCAGGCGCAGATTGATTCTATCGAAATTCTTCGCAAACAAAGAATGCGGGAAGTTCAGATCTTGGACACTATTCAAAAAGAAACTCCTTCAAAATTATGGCTTTCAAAAATTGATTTAAAGGAAGATAAGTTGCAATTAAACGGCTACGCGACCAGCGATTTGGATGTGTCCATGTTCATGGAAGCGCTGTCTCGAAGCGTTTTCTTACAACAAGTAAATTTAATTAAGTCCGAAGAAAGAACCGAGTCAGGCACAACATTAAAATATTTCACAATTGATTGTGCGTTGGATGGGGCAAAATGAAGTTAGCAATTAATGCCGCGATTGCAAAATTAGCTGGATTGAACATGAGAACAATTCTTGTGATTTCGTTGGCTATTGGCGGTATTTATTATTTCATGTATTATGACGATGGCGGTAAACTGCAAAAGGAACTAGCCGATCGTGATTCTGTAGCGAAGCAAGAAGACAGCCAAAGAAAAATTTCCGAGGATGCTCTACAGCAGTTGGAACAAGTCCGTACTTCTGTTGGTGCCTTATCTGATCAGTTTAAGAACGTGTCGCAACAGTTGCCTTCTGAAATTCAAATGGCCGAAATTGCTGTTGATCTCGCTCTCCACGGCGCTGTGCTGCTTTCTCAACGCCACAAATTTCTTCCCGCTTTCGCGTTCCATTTCCGCCGCGTTCTTCTTGCCCCG
>JAYVAZ010000030.1:0-15336 GCA_043750675.1 Pseudobdellovibrionaceae bacterium
CGAATCACTTTTGGGAAATTTTCTTGAATAACTTTTCCGTCGGTATCTACAATTTTTTTAATGATGAACGGCTTAACAACTTTTCCTTCAGTACCGATAGCATTATATGCAACCGCCATTTGCAAGGGAGTTACTTGTACGAAGCCCTGTCCAATAGCTGTACTTAGGTTTTCCCCAGGTTGCCATTCTTCCCCGATATTTTTTTTCTTCCAGTCAGCACTAGGCATAGTCCCCGAAGTTTCCCGTTTCAGTTCGATGCCAGTTGGGGCGCCCAAACCTAAAAGACTAATGTAGTTGTACATTTTGTCGATACCCAATTGAATTCCCAATTTGTAGAAGAAAACATTAGAAGATCTTTCAACGGCATCGTAAACAGTGATATTCCCAAAGCCAGGTTTGTAGTGATCATGATAAGGACGTTTACCAAACATAATGGTGCCGGGACAGTTCACAACAGTAGTATCAGTGATTGTTTTTTCTTGTATCGCTGCCATCGCCATAAATGCTTTAAAAGTAGATCCTGGAGAATAGTGGTCCTGAATGACTTTATTTCTAAGGGGTTTATCGGGGTCATTAATCAAGGTTCCCCATAATTGCGGCGTAATTCCATGCGAGAAATCATTTGGATCGAAAGCGGGAGTACTGACCCATGCGATCACTTCTCCATTACTTTTCATTGCAACGACACCGCCGGTACGCTGCTGTTCGCTGAATACTTTGTAGGCTACGTCCTGAATATCACGATCCAAAGTCAAAATGACATTTCTACCTGGTACTGAATCTTGATCTTTAATTTTCTCGCCGTAGATATTGGGCGTTTGCGTCCGCGCTTCGCGACCGAAAGCATCGACCTGTAGAAATTCGATTCCACTTTCACCGCGCAAGTCGGCTTCCAAATTCTCTTCCAAACCATTTTGTCCGACAATATCACCCTGTTCGAACGTTAAACCAAGATCACTGAATTTTTTATTATAATTTGGAATTTGTTTTTTGGAAATTTCACCGACGTATCCAAATAATTGAGAACTGTTATTTCGAAGTGGGTAAAAACGTACAACACTTTCTTTAATTTCCAGACCTTGAGTCTCTAACCGAATTCTTTTTAACCTAAAAACTTCTTCGCGGGAAAGGTTATCCTTAACAACAACAGGGACAAAAGGTCCATTCTGTTTTTTACTTTTGAGTACTTTTTGAACTAATTTGTCTGGCTCCATCCCTAAAATCGGCGCCACAACTGCAGCCACTTCTTCTAACTTCTGAATGTACTGCGGAGAAAGAATGGCATCATAACCCTGCTGATTTTCCACCAAAATTTTTCCGTTACGATCGAAAACTAATCCGCGTGGGGCATTCACTTTATTTTGTTTAATCCGATTTTTTTCCGAAAACGAACGCAAGGTGCTGCCTTCTAAAACCTGTAAATACCAAAGTCGACTTACAAAAGTGACAAAGGTCAGAAACAAAGCTAGGTAAAAGAATCGATACTTAGGAAGAAATTCTTTAACTTCTTCCGGATTGGAAATGAACTCACTCATAATTATTTACTTGTTGGTTGGAAGTTTTTAAGTTGCTCATGATATCGTCACGAGTCCACTGATCTAATTGTTTTATAAATATAAAAATCGGAAGTGCGGTGATCGGTGTCAGTAAGACTTCGAAAAAACGGATTTGTAGGTTGAACGAGGGCATAATACCGTCAAAAAAAGCCGCCGTCCCGAAACTGACTATCTGATAAATCAATGAACTAAATAAACTGGCAATAACGAAATATTTAGCATCGGGCCAAAAAAATCGCGACTTGATAATGTTAACGATAGAAAAAATGATAAAACTGTTTAACCACAAAAGTCCCAGCGGCATTGCAGTAAATGCGGAAAGGGCCCAGCTTAAAATATAAATGATAATAATTCCTTCAATGGGTTTTCGGTAAAGCGCGATGTAAAGAAAAACGTTCAACCACAATAGGGGACTGGGAAAGTGCGAAAACACCTGGAACCACAGAGTCGTCTGAATGGCCGTCAACATAATAGTAATTAGAATCATTCCTATTAAATTTAGACTAATCCATTTGGTAATATTCATTTCGTCTCCACATCGGCTTGTGAAACTGATGGAGTTACGATCTCTTCATTCATCGCATTGGTGACAACAAAAACTTCTTCTAATTGATTGGCATCAACGACTGGTTTTAAATCAACTTTCAGGGAAACCGCGTAAGTTTTATTTTCCACGGTTTCGACCGTCGCAATCGGAAGTCCTTTAGGGAAGATATTGTCCAATCCGCTGGTAACAACTAAATCTCCGGACTTAACATCTTCTGATTTTTCGACGTAGGTTAAGGTACAAAGAGTTTGATTTTTGCCTTCAACGATTCCGCGGGCACGACTTCTTGCAATCATTCCATCAACTACTGAGTAACGATCGGTGATCAAAAGAACCTGAGAAGTGAAGGCATCGGGCTTTAAAATGTAACCGACTGCGCCTTTGGTGGTGATAACGGCTTGCCCCGATTTTAACCCGTGATGTGATCCCTTATTCAACTGAATGGTCGAATGGTCGCTAGCGGCATCTTTGCTCATTACTTTGGCTGCAATGAGTTCCATTTTGCTTTGATGTTTAAAGTCTAAAAGCTGAACCAGGCGGTCATTTTCCTTCTTCGTTTCATCTAATGTCTGTAGACGGGAAAGCAACTCGTCATTTTGAATCTGCAGATCCTTGTTTTTCTTATTTATTCCTACCAGGTTGACGTAAATGGACGTTGTATTGCGAATAATCTCGCTGAACGAAAAAAAGGCGTTTTGCGACACGCTTCCTAGAAAGAAAAAAGGTTTGTCGTACCAGCCAATCTGGGTGCGGTTTTGCTGCATGTTGATATTAATGAGCGGCAATATGGCCAAAATAAACAACGCAATGGCTTTTCTGATGTCAAAATTTAAAAAGTTCAAAGATTCACCTCTGTATAAATACGGTAGCAAAAACTTTTTTGAATTCCAACATTTCTCCTTGAAAAAGCACAATAAATTATTGGATACTGGCTTCTGCTAAATTTCAGTTTTTATATAATGAAACCTTTTTTTTGCGATAGGAATTACAATGATTCAAAAGTTCAGAAGACAGCTTACCACAGCGTTGGGTGGCAACAGCCAAGGTCCGGGTTATTCTTTGAAAGGCATAATTGCGACTTTTCTGTTTGGCGCTATTTGTTTGGTTTTCGTACTTTTCGGTCTTAGCAGCCATCAGGCTACCGGTGTTGGCGCGGCGGCTCGAGTAAACAATACTTTGGTTTCTATTGCTGATTTTCGAAGCGAAGTAAACCGAATCGAACAAATGTATGCACCCTTGTTTGGTGGCAAATCGATGGGAGATGCTCAGCGTCAGTTTATGCAGCAACAAGCCTTAGAAAGTTTGATCACCAACGAATTGATCGTTCAGGGTGCAAAAGAAGCCGGCATTTATTCGACAGCTCCTGAGATTCGCGATGTGATTTCGAAAGACATTACCGCGTTCCAGCAAGACGGAGTCTTCCAAAAAGACCTTTATTTAAGAGTTTTAGAAGCCAATCACTTAAATGCGGGCGATTTTGAAAACAAAATAGCAAAAGACAAGGTCAACCAAAGAACCCGCCGCGTGATCGAAGCTTCGGTTCAACCGCTTAAAATGGAAATTGAAAAATCTAAAGCACTGGCTGAAATCAAAATGAACGTTTTCTATGCTTTATTGGATAAAGACGTGTTGTCGAAGTCTTACCATTTTAGCGATGCTGATATCGCGGCTGAATTGGCTAAGCCTGATTTTAAGAAAAAAGTGGAAGATGACTTCAAGATGAACAGTTCGGCTTATGCTCAAGAAGAACAAGTCAAAGCCAGCCACATTTTAATCAAAGCCGAAAAAGGCAATCAAGCTAGTGAAGATATGGCTTTGAAAAAAATCAAAGAAATTCAATCCAAAGCAGCGACAGTCGATTTCGGTAAATTGGCCGCCGAATATTCAGAAGACACAGGATCTAAAGCAAACCGTGGTGAATTAGGTACTTTTGGTAGAGGTAAAATGGTTCCTGAATTCGAACAAACCGTATTTACTTTGCCTGTCGGCAAAGTCAGCGAACCAGTTAAGACCGATTTTGGTTATCACTTGATTAAAGTAACTGAACATATTCCGGCAAAGACAGCCGATTTAAAATCGGTAGAAACTCAAATTGGGAAAAAATTGATGGCCGACCAGTTGGTCGATAGCGAAGTTAAAGTTTTAGACACGGCTTTGGCTGCGAAGGATTTTCCTGCTGTTGAAGCTGAACTAAAGAAGTTAGGATTAACTTGGCAGGAAACCGGACCTTTTGACCTAAACGTAGAACAAGTTCCTAAAATAGATAGCACCGTCGCCAGCCAAGCGGCCTTCGAGTTAAGCAACCAAAATACTTATTTGAATCATATCGTACGTGATGGCGCGAAGAAGTTTGTTTTGAAATTTAAAGATATTAAAACGGAAGCTAGCCCAACAGTCAAAACCAGCGATGAGTTAGCAAAAAACAAATCAATGGAACTTTTCACTGATTGGATCGAATTCCAGAAGAAATCAGCCGAGATCGAAAAGAATCCGGCATTGTTAGAGCAAAGCCCGCGTCGAATGTAGTTTTCTACAGAGTTAAACTAGGTCCGAAGTATTAAAAGCTTCGGGCAGTAACTCGCCCAAAGTAAACGTTTTTTGAATTCCGGATTTATTAACTAAATGAATCCGGGTTTTAACATCACAAAATTCAATCATAACCTGTCTACACATTCCGCACGGACTCCAAGGTTTGAGCTCGTTACTAAAGACGGCGATATCAGTTGCTTTTGCTTTGGGATTTTCGCTAAGGCTTTTCCACAGGGCTACACGTTCAGCGCAAACGGTCCCACCATAAGAAGCATTTTCGATATTACAACCAGTCACGATTTTTTTATTTTCTAATAATAAAGCGGCTCCGATTTTCTTTTTGGAATAGGGAGAATAAGAATTCTTCGAAGCCTTTTGCGAAGCTTTCACCAAATCGCCCAATTGTTTTTTTGAAATTTTCATTTTTAAAATCCCCAGTTCTTAAGGTGGAAGTGAAGTTTCAGTAGAGGCAAACCTTGAATAGCGGTAAAATCCTCGGCTTGAATCCGTTCAAACAGGCTAATACCAAAGGACTCTATTTTGTACGAACCGGCACAATCAACAGGTTTATCCTTTGCGATATAGTTTTGAATTTCGGTATCGGTCAAAAAGCGCATTTGTAGCAGCACTTTGTCTGTCCATCCCACTTCTTCGTTTTTAAAAATAAGACAGGTCGAGGTAATCAATTCATGGGTTTTTCCCTGCATACTTTTAATTTGTTCAAAAGCTTTGTCTGGCGTATGCGATTTGCCTAAAATTTTACCTTCGAAACTGACAACTTGATCACTTCCAATGACGCAGGCATTTTGCTGCAACACACTTTTGGCTTTGCCCGCCGCTAGAAATAATGACAACTCGGCGGCCTCACGGCCTTGGTTTTTGTAAATTTCTTCATCAAAAGTGGGTTTGACCGTTTCAAACGGAATATTTAACCGTTGTAGCAATTGTTTTCTATAAATTGAAGTACTAGCCAAAATGAGTTTTGCATCCATATTCAGTATTAAGCTATTTAACTTATGAATTAATTTCAATCGTTTTGCTGCTTTCATCCGTTTTTGATATAGGTGGACCATGCTTTTACCAGACGCACAACAAACACAAATAACTAAACACCTAATGCCGGTAAATTGGGTAGGGATGAGTGCCATCCATTTGCCTTTGCTTTTCCCGATAAAGGGAAAAGATGTTCTTCAAAATGTGAAATTAGATTTATTTGTTGATTTGAATTCTCGTACGCAGCGGGGAATTCACATGAGTCGATTGTATTTGCTGATGCAGCAGGAAGTGGCCGGGAAAAGAATCGACGAAGTTAACTGGACTACCGTTCTGGATAAAATGACTTCTTCGCAAGAAGGATTATCGAACCAATCTCTGATAAAATTAAATTTTGATTTTATCGAACAGCAAGAAGCCTTAGTAACTGGTACTGCCGGATGGCGAAGTTTACCAGTGCAACTTCAATTCAAAAAATCTGTCGGAAGTGATTTGCTTCAGTCGATACAGTTTACCATCGTTTATTCTAGCACCTGTCCGGCATCAACCGCACTGTCCTTGGATGCACGGGCAAAGCGGTTCGAGGCGGAATGGGGTTTAAAACCTTTGGATTTTAGTGAATTGAAAAACTGGGTCGGCGGCACTTCGGGATTAGTGGCCACTCCGCATGCACAAAGAAGTTTTGCCGATATTCAAATCAATTCGTTTTCAGCAATCGTAAAACACCAGATCTTCATTAAACAGGCGGAAGAAGCATTGAAAACCAGAGTTCAGTCAGCAGTTAAACGCGCCGATGAACAAAAATTCGCTGAGTTAAATGCAGAGAATCCGTTGTTCTGTGAAGATGCGGTTCGTATTTTAGCCGAAACTTTTCAAACTGATAAAGACATTTGCGCCTTCAAAATAAAAGTCCGGCATGAGGAAAGCCTGCATGCTCACAATGCCGAAGCGGTTATTGAATTCGGTCCTTTCCAGCCACTCCTATAGTTTTTCTAAGGAGCTCTGGATTAAATGATAATAATTATCAAATTCGTTTACTTTTAAATGCCTTTCGGGCATCTTTCCTTGATGAAATCAATATCACGTAATCCTATTCAGTTGCCTACAAAGTCTAAAATCAGCGCACCTGACGATTCCGCTTTTAAACAGATGATTCGGGCGCTGAATTTAAAAATCACCGAACCCAGAATGAATATTTTGAAGGCACTTCATGCGGGAAGATCGCACGTGACCGCGCAGGAACTTTTTGAAAAAGTAGCCGAGAATGATCCTTCCATAGGCTTTGCGACAGTTTATCGTTTTTTACGAACATTAGCTGATCAAGGATTTGTAACTGAACTAAGAATGGGCGGCCTAGCGGCCCGATACGAACTGACTCCCAAATCGCATCATGATCATTTAACGTGCATTCGTTGCAGTAAAATTTGCGAATTTGAAAATGACACCATCGAAAAGCTCCAAGAAGCTGTGGCTAAACAATTTGGTTTTAAATTAACCAGCCATGTTATGGAGTTGTACGGTGTGTGTACGGACTGTCAACGTGCAACCGCTTAGCGGTCATGTCTGACCGCTCTTTGATTCCCTTTTGTCCTGATATTGGTTATTCTGTTCCGATGAGTGACGGCATATTAATTAAGAAAGCTAGAGAACATAACCTAAAAGATGTAGATCTTTTTATTCCGCGCAACAAGATAACGGTTATCACCGGCCTCAGTGGAAGTGGAAAATCATCTCTAGCTTTTGATACTATCTACGCCGAAGGGCAACGTCGTTATATTGAAGGTCTTTCCGCCTACGCACGAAATTTTTTAGAGCAATTAAAAAAACCTGAAGTAGATTCGATTACGGGATTGTCTCCGGCGATTGCGATCGATCAAAAATCAGTAAGCACCAATCCTCGATCAACCGTTGGGACAGTGACCGAAGTTTACGACTATCTTCGTTTGCTTTTTGCAAAGGTCGGCGTACCGGAATGTCCCATCCATAAAATCCCAGTTAGTTCGCAATCTCCGCAGCAAATATTGGAAGACTTATTTAAAAAAAATGAAGGCGAAAAATTTTATATATTAGCGCCAATGGCCCAAGGTAAAAAAGGGGAATTCTTAAACGAATTTCAGAAATGGGCTAAAAAAGGTTTTTTGAAAGCCATTGTCGATGGCGAAATGATCGAACTAGAAAAATTTATTCAAGCCTCTAAAAAATTAGCGAAAACCAAAGAGCACGATATTGATTTAGTCGTGGACCAAATTATTTTAAAAGATTCGATGCGGTCGCGGCTTTCGGAAAGTATCAATACGGCTTTGACGATGGCGAATGGCCGATTGATCGTTCAAATGTTAGATGGGGGTGCCCGAACGGCTTATTCCCTTCACTCGGCTTGTGGTATTTGCGGTTATTCTTTTAATGCCATCGAACCGCGAATATTTAGTTTCAATAATCCGCGTGGAGCCTGTCCTTCTTGTTTAGGTTTAGGAACTTTAGATTTAGTTGAGGAAGAACAAATTACTTATGGCGAAGAAGGCAAAGTCGTCGGTAAAGTGAGATATCGATACAAAAACGAGAAGAAAATTTCCGACGACGATGATGAAGAAGAAGAGTTAGAACTGTCAACCTGTCCTGATTGTCACGGCACACGTTTAAAAAACGAATCGTTGAGCGTTAAAATTCAAGGGAAGAATATTGCCGAACTTTCCGACGTTTCTTTCGTTGAACTTCGGGCCTGGATGACCGGTTTAAGCTTAAGAGCCAAAGAAAAAATGATCGCCGATAAAATTGTAAAACAAATCAATGATCGAATCGATTATTTGATTAAAGTAGGTACGGGCTATTTATCGCTGAATAGGACGTCTCGAACCTTATCCGGTGGGGAAGCGCAACGTATTAGATTGGCCACCCAAGTAGGTTCGGCATTGGTAGGAGTTTTATACGTGATGGATGAACCAAGTATTGGTTTGCACCCTCGTGATCATCACCGATTGCTGAATATTATTAGAGAACTAAAAGACCGTGGAAATACCATTTTATTAGTGGAACATGATGAAGACACTATCCGATTTGCTGACTTCGTTGTCGATTTAGGTCCCCGCGCAGGTAAACTGGGCGGCTCTTTGATGGCACAAGGAACCCCAGACGAAATCGAAAAAAATAAAAATAGTCTTACAGGTAGATATCTTTCCGGTGAATTAAAAATTGCAAATCCTAAAGTGCGTCGACCCGGCAATGGAAAATTTTTAGAATTGCTAGGAACGACAGGAAATAATTTAAGAAACGTTGATGTCAAAATTCCTTTGGGAACATTTACTGCTATCACCGGAGTTTCGGGAAGTGGCAAAAGTACTTTGATTATCGATACTCTTTACCGAATATTGGCGCAGTATTTTTATCACGCGGGCAGCAAACCAGCTCCTTATAAAGAGATTAAGGGTTTGGAACATTTAGACAAGGTCATTGAAATCAATCAACGTCCTATTGGTCGAACGCCGCGATCGACACCGGCAACCTACGTGGGCTTATTTCCGATGATTAGGGATTTGTTTTCGCAAATGCCAGATTCTAAGTTGCGGGGTTACGAACCCGGCCGATTTAGTTTTAATGTTAAGGGCGGGCGCTGCGAAACCTGTATGGGTCACGGCCAAATTAGAATGGAAATGCATTTTCTTTCTGACGTTTTCGTTACTTGTGATAGTTGTTTAGGAAAACGATATAATCGAGAAACTTTAAATATTAAATACAATGGTAAATCTATTGCTGACATTTTGGCCATGACCGTTGCTGAGGCCTTGGACTTTTTTAAAAATCATCCTCAGATTCACCGCAAGTTAGATACCCTTCACCGAGTCGGGCTTGATTACATGCATTTGGGACAAAGTTCGACGACTTTGTCGGGCGGCGAAGCGCAACGAGTGAAATTAAGTAAAGAGTTATCAAAACGGGGAACGGGAAAAACGCTTTATATTTTAGACGAACCAACGACTGGTTTGCATTTTGATGATATCAAAAAATTAGTAGAATTATTGCAGGAATTAACGGATCAAGGAAATACCTTGTTAGTAATCGAACACAACATGAATGTGGTTAAAACCGCTGATTATATTATTGATATGGGACCTGATGGCGGTGTTCATGGTGGGTTTCTGGTTGCGGCTGGAACTCCCGCTGAGATAGCAAGAGTTCCCGAAAGTGAAACTGGTAAATTTCTTAAAAAACTTCTACATTAAGGACACTTGTAAGCGGCAGCTTTGATAGCTCCGTCAAACTGTCCTGTATGCACTGGCGAAGTCACCTGTACGCAAGCATGCAATGTTTCTACTGCGACTTTATTTCCATTTGCTAACCAAGAATTGATCACCGCAATCGCAGTATTATTGAACTGGAAATTTTGGAACGTTTGGTAATTGCAACTTACTAATGGCCCAGTGATGGTACTGCTTGGTAGCCAGCTATTAACCTGCGCTTTTGGCAAGGGAACTGGGTTCGCAACTTGGGGCAGATCAAAGCGTGGTATATTCGTGGATGATTTATATCTGCTTTTAAAGATACAACTTCTAATCTGGTTACGAATATTTTGTGCGAAATTATATCGTTCTTGTGCTTTTTTATCAGATAACCAGCCACTCCAATCGTCGCCATCCATTACTCGTTTTTTATATTCTGGAGTAACTAAATTTCCATAAAACATTTCGCCGTAACAAATTGAATAACGAGCATTTTGTGTGTCGATACCAAAATAAAGTTCGAAATCATCAGAGTAAGTTGGTTGATAGTAGAAGCGATGCCAGATTTTTTCTCTGAGTCCTTGTCCTGCCGGAGAAACCAATGTTTCAATCGTCGTTTTTTGACGTTCAAAAACTAATGTTTCTGGGTAAGCACTGTCACTACAGTCCGATAACATCTCCTGTATTTGTTCTTTAGTAGGTGGGCGGTAACCCGGTCTACTATCATCGTCTTTATTATAGATTCTGCAGGCGTCAGCCATGATGGTCGCCAGTTTTTCTGCTTTTGATCCATAAACGATAGATGGCTTTGCATCACACTTTAAACAAGAGTTGATATTTTGATCTGTACATTGGCCTGCACCGATAATTGGTGTCGGTGTTGGAGTTGGAATATACACAGGGGTCGGTACCGGGGTCATCGTTGGTTTTGGAGTTGGAGTCGGAGTTGGACTATACGAAGGCGCCGGAGTTGGTGTTGGTGTATAAACCGGAGTCGGTACCGGGGTCATCGTCGGCATTGGAGTCGGCGTTAAAATAACAGGCGGAGGAGTTGCTGTCGGAGCAGGAGTTGCAACCGGAGTCATTGATGGGGCGGGTGTTGAAGTTGGGGTAGGAGTCATAACTGGCGTTGCAACCGGCGTAGGAGTTGGAGGTGGATCATCAAAATCATCTACTAGATTAGTTTTATTATTTCCGGCCACTTTTTCAAAGTTGACCTTGTTACATCCCATTAAAAATAGGCTGGATGTGATTAGTCCTAGCAGAATAAATTGAGTCATGATTGCCCCCCATTAAATGTAGATTGCTATTCTTGTGCCTCTAGTTTTTCGCTGCAGACGTTGGTCTAGTGTATAGATAGGTCACTAATATAATGTATTTTTTTTGAAAATTATTTTTATGTAAAAGTAGAAAATTTTTTCAATAGTGTTTAACAAATGTGTTTGTCACTTTTTTTTACGATTAATCGTCAATTACGAAATAAGCCCGTCTTTAGTACGCTGGATCTGAACATAAGAATTGGAAAAAGTTTTTACGTTTTATTCCAAGTTGGTTTTTTTAAAAGATTTTTTGCAAAAAATAATAGGAAAGAAAAGTTTTTTTGTAAAATTAGTGATCTTTTTTGTTCGCCCCTCTGAACAAGAACCCAAAAATAAAAATCGGAAGTGAGCCCACTGCGAATGAAAAATTAAAAAATTCGAAACATAACAACAGACCGGTTAAAGGCTTGCGCATCTTGAAAGCCATATAGTAGATCATACTCAAGGCGTAAAATTCGTAGGCAGTAATCATTGCCCAATTTTGAATTAGCGGATATAAATTTAACCCTAATAAAGTTCCAATAACTAAACTAATCGTAAACTCACCACCGGCAAAACCCGCAGCCAAACATAGGCCTGATAATCCATATTTAATTAAGCCGCCAAATGCTGATTGGCTTTTTATCCATTCGGGATTTTGAAACGTTTGTCTCAACAAATCTATGCTTAGATTTCCATAATCATAAAGTCCAAAAGAATACACCAAAGCCATATACAAGACCGCTAGCACGAACATTTTTGCGTAGGGGAACAGCGATTTTTTTTGAAAAAACTCTGTCCCTTTAACTAACAAATAGAAAAGTAATGCCAAAAGAAACTGAACAGCAATCGAGCTGAAACTAAAATCTAAATTGTAAATAAATCCGTCGAAATGCAAACGATCTTGAATAAACAACGAGCCAAAAAAGCTGCTACAAAAAGCACTGATTATTAACAACAGCAAAAAGGAAATGTTTTTTCCCGGAAGCAAGCCGTCTTCAGAAATAAAAGCCAAAGAGGAAAGCGGCTGCCCCAGAATCGCGGAAAAAGCGCTGGCGGCACCAAAACTAGGCAGCCATTTTTTAAGAGTCAGCGAACTCATAGAGTTCGATATTTTTTGACCGACATTCTTTCCAATCAAGATAACCGTATGTTCCCGACCCATGCTGGCCCCGAATAAATGTGACAAGAGAGTCGTGATCACTATCATAAATTTAAATTTTATTCGGTACTGATTTTGATTTAAAAATACAATCAACAAACCAACAAAAGGTAAAAAGAAAATCAGCTGATGGTGGCTTTGAAAGTAAACAACGCTGTAATTTAATCCAGCATAAAAAATCAAAGAACTGATAGTTGCAAAAAATACGGTAAATAAGATGGCTAATAAACTCATATATGCGCTTTTAAGGGCTCAGACTCTAATAAACTTGCCTTGGCGCAAGCAAATAAAATAAGGGCAGCTCCTGCAATCTGAATGATACTGACTTTTTCAGATAAAAAAATCAGCGCAAAGACGCACGAAAAAGGGGATTCTAAAAGGAACAGTAGGCTGGCCAAACTAGGACTGATGTTTCGTTGCGCCTTTACCTGTAAATAAAATCCAATCAGCGTCGAGCCAATTGTAACCGAAAGCATACCGATCAACGGTTTTGCCGAAAGATGGGGTAACGAGTGGCTTTGTAAGAAGAAAAACGAAATAACGGCGATCCAGAACGATTGATACAGGTTAAAGTTAAACGGGTTGATCGTTTTGCCGCTAACCATTCCTACGTAAATTATATGTAAGGATGCGCAAAGGGCGCAAACCAGGGTCAGAATATCCCCCTGATTCAGCTGGCTAAATTTAATTTCCATTATTAGTCCGGTTCCCATCAAAGCAACGACGACGTAAAGCCAATGTCGTTTATCAAGTTTTGTTTTTAGGAAAAGATTAGATAAAGTCGGAACGATAATTACATACAGTGTAGTAATAAATCCACTTTTGGTAGCCGTTGTATGAAGTAGCCCTTCGGTTTGGAAATACATTGTCAAACCCAGTAGCAATCCCGAAATCAAACCATTGCGAAATTCAGTTTTGAATTGGGCTAAAGAAGTACGAATAAAAATGGCTCCCAATAAAAATGCGCCAGAAAATCTATAAAAGATAATTTGTAACGTATTTAATTCTTGAAGTGCCCATACAGTTGCTACAAAGCCAAAACCCCAAAAAAGGGTTGCGACTAAAATTTCAATCAAAGGCCTCGGTGAGTATTTTTGTTTTATCAATTCCGTCCTGCTCAATCAATTTCTGTTTAACTTCTTTTATCATATTTCCATTGCCGCATAAATAAAAAGTAGAATCTACGTTTTTATAATCAAAGTCGCTTAGGAAGTGCTGGATATAGCCCCTTTTGCCTTTCCAGTCGGCCGCGGGTTGACTGAGAACGATTTCATATGAAAAGTTTTTAAGAGTTTTCTTTAAATCTTCCAGTTCATTTAATAAATAAATTTCAGATTCATTTCTTAATCCAAAAAGCATTTTGTATTTCAAATCAGGAAAAACTTCTTTTTTGGAGTTCAAATAGCAAATGTGTTGAGAAATTCCGGTGCCGGTATTTAAGAAAATTATTTGTTCGGTTGGGGGTTCTTTGAAAAAGACTCTGCCAAATGGTCCTGTCATTGTTAAGGTTTCCTCTCCTTTGAGGGTCCACACATAAGTCGAGGCTACGCCTTTGTCGACGTACTTGAAAAGCAAACGGAATCCAGCATGATTTCGATCATCTGAGGCGATGGAGTAAGCTCTCAGTGCGGGTTTGTCCGGCTGTGGGACGTGTAACATTACAAACTGTCCAGCTTTGAAATGAAAACCTTCTGCATTTGTTGACTCGATAATCAGTTCTCGAACGTTTGGAGTGTGGTCTATAATTTTCGATATTTTCATCTGATAGAGAGTTCTTGTTGATGACACGTTAAATCCTTGGTTAAACTAAATAAAAGGTAATTTGTAAATTATCTAATTGTAAGGAATTGAGCAACATTGATTTGGATGAGAATGAGTAAAATAAATACATTTATTTCTATTTGTTTAGTATGCATGCTGTCTAAATCGTTTGCTGCCGAACCTGAAGCCGCAAAAAATCAAAATTTAAGCAAAGACACTAAAGTCGCGACCGGTTTGCTGTCGGATATTGAAAAAGAAGAATTCTCGATTCCGTTGCGGTTTGAAGTTTTAGGTGGTGGCGTCGACATGCCTCCTTTGCAATTGGAATATGATTTAGAAGCCAGCAAAGGCAAATCGCTTTCGATCGGTGGCAACAGTTTCGAAGAATCCACGTTTTTCGTGGCGTTGTTACCTACTTCAAAATTGGACAGTCAGTTAAGTCGGGTACTAGGGCGCGAGTTGGCTACCGAATATAGTTTCATTATTAACTGGCCGGTTTATTTGCTGCCGGAAGGCACTTTCGAATTGATTTCTAGAAGCGGAACGGTTTTGTGGAGTTTCGATATCAATGATCGTAAGAAAAAAGAGTGGAATGCCCAGTTAGAAGATTGGAAGTTAAAACTAAAAAGTAATAACGTTCCAGAAGCTTATTTTGCGAAGTCGACACTTTTCAAAACTTCTTACGGCGTAAGAAACGTAAAAGAAAAACAGACACCTCTTTGGGATATTAAAGAACCTCTGCGTTTTTGTATTAGCAAGTACGAAGGTAACAACCATACGCGTATCTGTTCGGTTTTTTATGAATTGGCAACCAGTTCCGGATTATATCAAATAGCCAAATTGAAAAGTACACCGCAGCCGCCTCGAGTGATCGTGAATAACGAAGAAGCGCCTTTGAAAAACAGTTTTGATGTTAGTGCTGCAAAACCGGTTCAGTTTTACTGCGAGATTTCTAGCGGAGCCAGTTTCGAATTCAGTGCGATTCCCAGTCAAATGAATTTGGTCGAGATGACCAAAGAAGATGGGAAAAATATTATTCAAGTGGTGGGTTACGGCGCTAAACCAACACAAGAGTATCGATTGGTTAACCAAGAAAAAGCAGATTTTTTCGAAAAGTATTTTGGTTTCGCAGAATCATCGTGGTTTGTAATCCTTCAAATAAAATTGGCGCCTCAATAGAATTTATATTTTGAATTAAATCTTTATGAAATCTAGAAGTAACACTTAACGGAATTGAAGAGAATAGAAACAAAGGATTTCGGTTTTTTTTGTAGAG
>JAYVAZ010000031.1:0-6013 GCA_043750675.1 Pseudobdellovibrionaceae bacterium
TACTTTAGTGACAAGTAAAAAAACGATCGCAAATATAGGCACGATTTTAAATCTCATAATTTAATTCTCCAATTCAATTATTTTCACGAACGGCCGCAACAAATCCTAAACGCAATGTTAAATCTGTATTCCCAGTTGACTGAATATCTTTTGCTGTCGTATCTCCTACAATCACAGTATTAAGCACTAAGTCCCCAGTCTTAATAACATTTTTAAGAGCCGTTCCGCCAATAACAAATCCCGGAGCTGGATACTTCGGATGACCAAAACCTATAGTCCTAATATCGCTCGAATTACTGCCCGTAATCGTCAATGAAAAATTAACGGACTTTTCACTTTTAACTTCGGCTTCACCGACAGCACTTATTCTGATTGCAGCGGAACCCGCGGGTAAACAAGCAATCACTTCAAAATTTCCATTTGAAATCGTTGTGATCGGCGAATCAGCTCCAATGATCTCTAATGATTTTGTATTCGAATCAACTGTTCCACGGAAGACAATTTCTGATTTCGTTTCATTGCAGCTACCGCTACCAAAATCCGGATTTACATTAATAAAATAAATAAAAGTATCTGAAATGGTAACTACAGCGCCATTATTAGTATAAGAGATCGATATAAGTTTGGGCATTGCAGGTTTGTTTTCGTCGGGTATTTTAGGTACCCCACATCCTGATAAAACAATTGCTCCCAACATTATAATTAACACGTTTTTCATACCCTTACTTTTCGGACGAAAGCCCATGAAATGAAGTGAAGTCACGATCTGTAATGCTTCAGGTTTGATTTAAAAAAATAAAGTTAAGGAAATGTTAATATTTTTTCCTTATTTGAGAAAGCTAAATCAAATGACCATATTGATGAATCGTTTTGGCACAACCCCGAATTGCCCGGCAATTCCTGTTACCGAAAAAACAAGTTCAATAGTCCCAGAAATAGTCGTTTTTAATGGATGCCTGGTAATTACTGTTACCGAAAATGGTACTAAACTTTGGTCTATAACTTTAACCGGGAGTGAAGTTTTGGATCAAGATAGCAAGGATGCTGTCTTTTACCAGTTAGCCCTTCGCTATATCTGGCTAGAGACTAAAAAAGAGAAGATGAATTTACTGCTTGAGATCGAGCAAATTATTTTACCTAAGATTGGCATACAAAAAATGCATCGAAAAAGTTTAATCAGAAAGCTTAAATTAGCGATTATTGTTGAAGAAATAAAACAAAAACGCGGGCGTAGGAATACGTAAACTGACTTTGATAAACATCACTTAATTCAGCTTTGGAAGTTGTCTGGATACCCTTACAGTAAGCGGTTAAAATCCATTCTAGAAGAGTGGCTTTTAAGTTATCAGTGTTCAGATTTAATTAAAAATAATTTAAAAAAGATGTCGCCAACACAGATGGATGAATATCTGCGCGCTGCTAGGATCGAGTATTTACGCAAAGTAAATAGCGGCACTATTCCTGCCAAGAATCACATTAAAAAACTTATCAGATTGCGCGATCCGTCCGTTCGTTATACGGAGCCAGGTTTTATTGAGTCCGACACAGTTTTGCACTGTGGGCATTACATATGGGGAACTTATGGCCACACGGTATCGGTCACGGAATTATACAGCGGTTGGACGGATGGGGGCGGGATTTACGGTAAGAACGCTGAGTTGGTGGTTAAAGTTTTAAAAGTCTTAAGTAGCCGATTGCCGTTTGCGATGAGATCTTTATTTTTTGACAACGGGATCGAATTTATAAATCATCTTCTAGTACAAGAATTTAAAGATGCGAAAGGTATAGATGTGGCAAGAGGAAGATCTGGAAAATCAAATGATCAATGTCATATAGAGCAGAAGAACAATACCTTTGTTCGAAGCGTATTTGGTCACGTGCGAATCGAAGATCCAACATTAATTCCGCTGATGAATGAGATTTACGAAGTCTGGGGAAAGCTGCACAATTATTTTATGCCGCAGATGAAATTAATTTCAAAAGATCGCGTAGGCTCTAAAGTTAAAAAGAAATATGATAAACCAAAGACTCCGTATCAGCGCCTTATCGAGTGCGAGACTTACCCGGAAGAGCAAAAGGAAAAGCTTAGACAGATAAAAGCAACATTGAACCCCTTCGAACTACAAGCACTGCTTCAAACAAAACTGGCCTACTTCCATAAATTAAATAATGCTTATAATGAACGAATACAGAAAGAAACCTCATGATCATAAATAAGCGTTCTAAAATGAGTCATTTGGGTAACATCAATTACTTGGGCAACACGAGTCCCTACCAAAACAACCTCAATAAATTTGCGACTAAACCTTAGCCAAATTGGATTGAAATCTACCCAAAAATCTGTTGGCGCAAAAAGTCGCTTTGTTCAATATCTATACAGAGGATTCGATATATTGCTTCCCATCTGGGTTTTCGGTGGCACACCTTGTGTAATGTATTGTCTTGAGAAGATTTTAAGAATTTAAGCCTTCGACTGTCTTATTTTAAGACACTTCCCCTGAAGGGAAAAGCCGTTAGGCAAGACATAAGGAGTCCGCAATGAAAAGATTTTCAATGATTATGATCACAGTTGCATTAGCTATCGTGGTTGGATTGTTAGCCGCTTGTGGCAAGAAAAGCGGTGGCGGATTCAGCAATACGACCAACACCAACACTACAAATGGATGCCCAACCGGCACTGTTGCTAGTAACAACGGCTGTGTTTATTCAAATACTACTGGCAGCATTGGCTTTTATGCTCAGACGGCTAATTCACCGGTTTATCAAAATAACGGAAGCGTTTTTACTGTTGGTTCTGGATATAAAGACTTTTTAAAAACAGCGATGGGAACATGCGATCGTGATCATTCCAATGGTGGCTTGGCTGACTGTGATTCTTGGGCTAATGGATTTAACGATATGGTTATCCAAATGCAAGGAACCGCTGCAAAAGAAGCAATCGTCACTTTCCGTTCATATCCTTATTCTAACAACGCCTACAGTTCGTATTCATATAGTCTTCCCAGCGTAAAAGAGTTTTTCTTAAGCATGTTTGGTTTTCAAATGGGTAATCAAAGTTACGTTTACAACCCAATGACACTAAAAATGACTATTTGGCCAATCAATGACAACCAGGGTTTTGAATTACGTGGCTACGGTCCACAAGGAAGCTACGCCTACAACAAATTAATTCAAGTTCAGATTAACAACGGAAAATTCGAAGACACTGCTTTCAATTTCTCAGTTGCTTTTAATGGTGGCACCGCTTCAACCGGAACGATGGTTCGTTGCCAAACCGTACAATGTGGTCTTTAATCAACATTGATGGAAGACTCTAGTATTGTCCGAAAAATAAAATGTCCCTCGTGTAAAAAACCGACCATATATTCTAAAGAAAATCCTTTTCGTCCTTTCTGTAGCGATCGTTGTCGTACAAATGATTTAGGTGCTTGGGCCTCAGAAGCCTTTAAAGTGCCTACTGACGAGCGTGTCGACATCGATCGCAAAAACACCGAAGATGAAGACGGCGAATGATATTCAGATTAACAGAAACTTAATCATTCTGTGTCTCTATGCGCTACAAAATGAAAAATTGTTTTGACCAATTTTCGTTTTGTTTTTCATAATCTATTTGTTGACCAAAAATAGGTCTATTAACAACAAGGGATTTTTCCCTAAGGAGTTCACGATGAACAAACAGCAATTGATTGAAAAAATCGCTGCAGAAGCTAAAATCACTAAAGCACAAACAGAGATGCTTTTGAATTGCACTTTTGATAATATCAAAAAAGCAGTTAAAAAAGGTGATGACGTTAAATTAGTTGGTTTTGGTACTTTTACTAAAGCTAAACGTAAAGCTCGTAACGGTCGCAATCCACAAACCGGAAAAGCAATCAAAATCCCAGCTGGTTGGTACCCTAAGTTCCGTCCAGGTGCTGAATTTAAAGCTTTTGTAAAATAAATTTATTATTAAATAGTTTATTGAAGAGCCGACTTAAAAGTCGGCTTTTTTTTACCTTTAGTGATCGTTTTTTCTTTTCGTCATATAGGAAAAATAGATCCAAATGTTTTCAATGTCTGCATCGGAGAGTCCCGAAACATTGAAGTTAGGCATTCTCTCCTGGTCCCATTTTCTTAAACTTTGCGGATTCCTTACAAAAGGAAGAAAGTACTTCTTGTTCAAGTATTCGGTCGGACTAAAGGGAAGGTTTAAATCCGGACCAATCTTTCCTACTCCTTCGCCATTAAATGCGTGGCAGACAAAACAATTGGTCATAAATACCGCATGCCCCTTCATAATAGGATCGGTCTCTTTTAAATCTTTTCCTGGAACCGCATTTGGAAATAATGCCGCAAAACTTTTGTCGCTTAGTTCAAAACCAGCCAACTGATATGGCCACTCTTCAGTCATAATTTTCGACTTTTCTGGATTTTCCCAAATCAAATAAAACGGACCAGCGGTCTGAGATTTATCCATTTTTAATTTTGGCCAACGTTGGTCTTCCTTTTCAACGGCTATATAGGCGATGGATTCTTTGGGATCTTTATTCAAAGCTCGGGTTTTTGATATTCCTCCCGAAAAACCATCCAAACATTTAAAAGACATCGTCGATATTGAATCCATCGATAATCCTTCAAATAATTGCGCTAACGGAACAGCCATGTAGGTCATCTTCTTCCCGCCATAGGCCGGATCCTTTTCAACAACAACTGTTTTTAAATTCTTAGAATTTAGAAAATCAGACCTAGTGAATGACTTAGATGTTCCCGGGCCAGTTATCGTAAAGGTGGCCTCTTTGACTTCGGCATCCAGCTGCAAAGAAACTCCAAAAAGGGCAAAACAAAAAAGTGGTAAAATTAATTTTTTCATACTTACAGCATCGGATAAATTGACTGATCATTTAACTAGACAAAAGCGCAGATCATCGCCTAGTTTATTGCCTAGATCGGGCATGGTATATTAATGGCAAAATTTAATTCAGAAATAAAAAAAATTGGTGTCTTTTGCAGTGGTGGCGATGCTCCGGGAATGAATGCAGCTATTCGTTCGGTTGTTCGTTCAGCTATTTATCATGGACTGGAAGTCACCGGGATCATTTCCGGTTACCAAGGAATTTTAGACGAAAAGTTTCAACCGATGCAACTGCGGGCCGTGGCCAACATTATTCAACGGGGTGGCACTATTCTAAAAACCGCTCGCTGTCCCGACTTTCACAAAAAAGAAATTCGCGCCAAAGCCGTTGAACATTTAAAAAAAGAAAAAATTGATGGTTTAATTTGTATTGGCGGAGATGGTTCATTCACGGGAGCCCATGCCCTATGGTTGGAGCATCAATTTCCTGTCATTGGTGTTCCTGGAACCATCGACAACGACATCAATGGAACCGACAGTACGATTGGTTTTGACACCGCCGTAAACACGGCTCTGGATGCGATTGACCGAATTCGTGACACCGCAGCCAGCCATGATCGATTATTTATTGTTGAAGTCATGGGCAGAAACTCGGGTTTTATTGCGGCATCTGTGGGTCTTGCTGGCGGCGCGGAAGAGATTTTTACTCCCGATATTAATGTTACCGTGGAGAAAGCGGTCGAAAAAATCAAATCCGGAGTTCAAAAAGGAAAAATGAGTTCCATAATTGTTGCGGCCGAAGGCCAAAAACCAGGCAGAGCCTACGATTTAGCCGAACAGATACGTAAGAGAACGGGCCTAGAAGCCAAAGTTTGTATTTTGGGTCATGTTCAACGTGGTGGCAGTCCAACGGCTGCTGATCGTATCCTGGCTTCGCGAATGGGTGCTTTTGCAGTAGAGTCTTTGTTGCAAAAGAACAGTGATTCGATGACAGCAATCAATGGTGAAAAATTAAGCCTCGTCGAATTTGACACTGCGGTAAATATCGAGAGGAAACTTTCTAAAGACCTTCTTAACCTGGCACAAATCCTTAGCTTGTAAAAAAGCCTTAATTTATCTAATTGACTCAGTTTTTCCACGTTGTTAACACTAATACCTTCGAAATTAATAACAAAACAAATG
>JAYVAZ010000032.1:0-1878 GCA_043750675.1 Pseudobdellovibrionaceae bacterium
ATGGTGTTAAATTCAATTTTTAAATTTGTCTTCGGCAGGTCAAGTTTTTCTGAAGCTGTATTTAAAAACTTTCGGCTCAATGGTCTTTTACCCGATAAAATTTGGGACATTTGCGCCGGGCTCGTCTTAAAAAACTGGGCCATTGCCCTGACTGAGAAAGCGGGATTCTTAGTTCTCTTCAGTTTAAAAAAATCGTTAAGCTGTTGACGAATAAATTCTTCATTTTGCATGAACTCTTTATGTAAAAATTAAAACGTAAAGGCAAACAAATTTTGAAACAAGTGTTTCAAAATTTGAAATGAGCCCATATCGGATGAATTGTAGTTGTCTATAAAACAAATCGCTGTAAAGCCCAAGTCCCATATAATGGGATATAGCTTTTAGGCCATCGGCGGTGGGGAGCTAGAAGACGTCGAAATCTTTATTAAAATTTAGCCGCTGAAGTTAAAACCGATAAATGCACCCCCATAACTTACGGGCAAAAAGAGGCCTTTTACAGCCACCGCCCGTAGGGAATATTCTGTTTTATCGCGGTCGAGAGGCTTGCTGAGCGTATCGTTAACTTTATCAAGCTGACTCATGCGCAAATTTCACTTCATATCGACGGCGAACCCTGGGACATAATGGGATGTATTTTTTTTATGTTTTTGAAAAATTTATAAATTAATCTCAATCTTTAAAAATCTCCAAAGTATCACGTGCTTAACTTAATCTTAGGACAGTTTTTGGTTGAGATCTCAACCAAAAACTGCGCAAGACACAAACTATGCCTGCAACAACCAACCAGAAATAGATTATACCTATTAAGTACTTAGATTAACTTGTTGCTAAAAAAATACACTTGGCATCGGGCTTGTAATAGTAAGTCTCGTTCGATTCGGGGGAATTGATGAGAAAAATTTCTGCAAAATATAAAATACTTGTGGTGGATGACGAAGAAAAAATCATTTCGTCGATCAAGTCTATTTTATCGGATCAAGCCGAAATTGAAGTCGTTGGCTGCACTAGCGCAACTCAAGCCTTGGAATTGTACGAAAAAAATAATCAACAATTCGCACTTATCTTAATGGACTACCGCTTGCCTGACCGATCCGGCGCTGATGTGACAAAACTGATTTTGAAAATGAATTGCCATCAAATTGTTGCAATGTACTCAGGTGACGAATCTCAAGAAGCAGCTATGGAATCATGGCGATCTGGTGCTGTTGATTTTATTGAAAAACGATCTTCCTTTGCTGAAACAAAAAATAAAATAAATTTGTCGCTCAAAAAATATATCGAATCATCAGAGGTATTTCAAGAATCAACCCAATCAGAGAATCGCGATCTGATCGAATCTGTTGGGCTTGCCGGAGCTTCGCTTGAAATGGCAAAGGTCGCATATCTTATTAAAAAATCCGCCAGTGTTGACTGTCCAGTCTTAATTACGGGTGAATCTGGCGTCGGCAAAGAAGAGGTAGCGAAAGCTATTCATCGCCTATCTAAAAGAAAGAATATGCAATTTGTTTCAGATAATATGACTGCGATTCCGCACGAACTTTTTGAATCAACATTATTCGGCCATGTGAAGGGATCATTCACTGGGGCGTCAGATCATCGGGTGGGTCATTTTAAATCTGCTAGCGGCGGAACAATTTTTCTAGATGAAATTGGTGATATGCGACTTGATCAGCAGGTAAAACTTCTTCGTGCCGTTCAATCCGGCGAATTTTACCCAGTGGGTTCAAATAAACTAGAAAAAGTAAACGTGCGTATAGTTGCTGCGACAAACAAAAATTTAGAAGAAGCTGTTCTCAAAAAGGAATTCAGAGAAGATCTTTTTTATAGACTCAATGTTGTTAGAATTCATGTTCCATCGTTAAGAGATCGTATCGACGA
>JAYVAZ010000033.1:0-11741 GCA_043750675.1 Pseudobdellovibrionaceae bacterium
CGCAGCCGTTATTACTGTCCTTGTTTTGTTAGGCCAGGTCCTTGAACTTCGTGCCAGAAGCCTAACCGGAAATGCCATTAGAGCGCTTCTAGGGCTCGCGCCAAAGACGGCTCGAAAAATTAAATCGGATGGAACCGAAGAAGACATTCCGATTGAACATATTCATGTTGGTGACCTACTACGTGTTAAGCCAGGCGAAAAAATTCCTGTCGATGGTGAAGTGACTGAAGGTCGAAGTTCGATTGATGAGTCCATGATTACGGGTGAACCTATTCCGGTAGAAAAAGACAAAGGCGATTTAGTTACAGGCGCAACAGTGAACGGCACAGGCAGTTTTGTAATGAAGGCTAAGAGAGTTGGATCTGACACTTTGCTAGCACAAATAGTAAAGATGGTATCGCAGGCGCAACGAAGCCGGGCACCAATCCAAAAATTGGCCGATCAAGTTTCCGGCTATTTTGTTCCAGCGGTAATTTTAATAGCACTTATTACAGCCGTTGTTTGGTATCTGGTCGGACCTGAACCACAGTTGACTCACGCGATTGTTAACGCCGTTGCCGTGTTGATCATAGCCTGTCCGTGTGCCCTGGGACTGGCTACTCCGATGTCGATTATGGTTGGAACCGGAAAAGGAGCCGGTCTTGGGGTTTTAATTAAAAATGCCGAAGCGCTTGAGAGGCTTGAAAAAATCACTACCTTGGTTGTCGATAAAACCGGAACCCTTACTTTGGGTAAACCAAAACTTGCGATAGTTAAAACTTTGAACGGATTTACTGAATCAGACGCACTCAGTACCGTCGCGTCGCTTGAAAAATCCAGTGAACATCGTTTGGCCGAAGCTATCGTTCAAGGCGCAATTGATAGAAAATTAAAAATTGAATCTGTCTCAGAGTTTGAGTCAATAACTGGTATGGGAGTAAAGGGAAAGTTTCAGAATAGAACTGTACTGGTCGGGAATAAAAAACTGCTGGAAAAGTTCGGGGTAGAATCCAGTGAACTTTCGGAAATTGCAAAAGATCTACAAACGACAGGGCACGGAGCGATGCTTGCGGCTATTGATGGGAAGCCCGCTGCTGTTATTGCTGTGATAGACCCGATTAAAGAATCCGCAAAACCAGCGATTCAATATTTTCATTCAAAAGGTATTCAAGTAGTCATGTTGACCGGAGATAATCGTCATACGGCAGAAGTTGTCGCTCGTGAAATGGGAATTGCACGCTTCGAGGCAGAGGTGCTGCCCGAGCGGAAAAACGAAATCATTCAAAAGCTAAAATCTGAAGGGCAAGTTGTTGCAATGGCTGGGGACGGTATCAACGATGCTCCAGCACTGGCGCAAGCGGATGTTGGAATTGCCATGGGTACAGGAACAGATGTCGCAATGGAAAGTGCCGGAGTCACCCTTGTTAAAGGTGATTTGATAGGAATTGTTAGGGCTCACAAACTGAGCCAGGCGACAATGAAAAATATTAGACAAAATTTATTGTTTGCATTTGGCTACAACGCTTTAGGTATTCCTTTAGCTGCAGGGGTTCTCTATCCGATGTTTGGACTATTGCTGAGTCCAATGATTGCAAGTCTTGCGATGAGTTTGAGTTCTGTTTCTGTGGTCGGGAACGCTTTAAGGCTTAGGGGAAAAAACCTGGAATAATTACAATAGGTTAGGCCTTTGCGGCCTATGGGCTATTGATCATCACAAAGCAACACTACGTCAAAATTCAAAAATAAGTTTTTTGACATTTTCTAAGTATTTGCATCATTATGAGCTGGAAATTAAGTAGGTTGATATCAAGCTGTCTCACGAAAAAATGATCAAAAAATATCAGGATGCAATGGCGAATGCTTGCATGGGGTTTAGTCAATTGGACTTGGTCTCAGGCAAAATCAGCTGGGACGAAAATTACCGAAAATTGTATGAGCTGCCTGAAGGACAAAATGAAGGAACTCTCGATGAATGGTTTCGGTTTTTACATCCTGACGATAGGCCGCGCGTGCAGGCGTATTCTGAACAATTTCTACAAAGTGATACCAAATAAATATTTTTTATAGAATTTGTCTTAAAAGCGGCCGGGTAAAACGTATTCGCGCCAGCGGAGCCCGCGTTTTTACTGATGGAATCTTGACCGGTTTTGAAGGCCTTTGTTGGGAAGATATTTCGCCCATGCTTCTACAGTATGATGTTAAAAACTCCAGCCGATTTACCGATTCGGTTTTGGATGTCATTCCTGACCCTTTGTTTGTTAAAAACGACAGACATGAAGTTATTTACGCCAATCGTGAATACGAAAAATTTGTAGGCATGACAAAAGATAAATTCGTAGGAAAAAGTGACTACGATTTTTTCCCGAAGGAAGTGGCTGATAGATTTTGGCAACATGATGAAGAAGTGTTTAGCGCACAAGGTGCAGTACAAGGCGAAGAAATCGTTACCGATAGCTTAGGCCACCCGCGAACTGTCCTAACTAAAAAAGCGCATTTAAGTGTTTCTGAAAATGAAAAGATCATTGTTGGAATCGTCAGAGATATCACCGAACATAAGCAAATACAGGCGTCTTTGCTGGCGCAATCAAAAATGGCCTCGCTGGGCGAGATGGCAGCCGGAATTGCCCATGAAATTAATAATCCTTTGTCCATTGTTTTAGGCCGTGCGCAGTTGTTGAAAGAAAAAGCCACTGACAAGAAAATGAAAGCGGATCTAAGTTCAATAGAAAAAAATTGCATTCGTATCGGAAAAATTGTGCGCTCGCTGAGGTCAATTTCACGAAACTCAAGTAATGATCCCTTTGAAGAGGTCGAAGTTTTGAGTCTGGTGGAAGAAGCTTTTGTAATCGCAACCGAGCGATTTCGAGATAGGAGCCTTAAGCTTGATGTCGTTGTCAGTGATCAAATTTCAAAATCTGACCGCACAAAGGCACGTCCGGCAGAAATAGTTCAAGTACTCGTGAACCTTCTGAATAATGCCTTTGATGCTATTCAAGACCAAATTGATGGATGGACTCGATTAGGGGTTATTCTTGAAGATGGAAATTTTTTGATCGAAGTTGTTGATTCGGGACCTAAAATTATGCCAGAAGTCGCCGAGCGTATGATGGAGCCTTTTTTTACAACGAAACCTCCGGGCAAAGGTACTGGCCTGGGATTAAGTGTTTCAAAACAGTTTATCGAAAATCACCAATCAAAACTGCTTTATGATTCCCGTAGTCCTCACACTAGAATTTATTTTAAGTTGGCTAGAATATAGTTCCTACCACTTCGACATCGGTGCTTGCGATTTTATCAAAATAAAGTCGCTGTTCGCGGATGGGCCACCAACTGTAAAGCAAATCTTCAATTGGGCGCCACATTGCGACCCAGCCAACAATGACAAAGCCAACGCTAACCACGTTTGCGATAGCAGGTACCGATTTAACCGTATTCATAAATTCGGCAGCCGTGAGGCAAACTATTAGGGTAAATAATCCGATAAGAAAAAAGATGCGAGCAGTGCGGTGGCGTTTGCGAAGTTTCAATTGTGCCAGTTTTGATTCATATTGAAAGTAGGTTTGTATAGCTTCGCGTATAACGAGGCTGTTCTCTGGTTTAAGATCGTTCTCGTCAGCAGAAAGAATTCTAATTTTAATTTTGGTTCGAAGCGGAAATTCTTCCATAGCGCTAACCAAATAAATCACAAATTGCGGATCTAGATCACGTTCACGAAAGGGAGCCGGATCCCTTTCATTAAAAAGTTGTCGCGAGTTTTTAACGCCAACTTCGACAATGAAATTGTCCTTTTCATGTTTATATCGTTCTGTTTTAATATCGGATTCCTGGTTCATAGGCTATCTCGTTGTTGCAATAAAGGAGCCCCAACTAAAACACCCCACTTGTGAGCGGGCCCAAATCCGGAACAATATTTCTGGTTTTTTTCCAATGATGGGACAATATTCCTCTTCCGAATTTTTTAAATGTTTTTTGAAAAACCTTAGGACTGTCTGTATTAAAATTATTTCAGTAATCATCGCGTTGGTCAGATATTTGCATTTATTTAATTGTATGACGTCAATTTTTAGTAAAAATTTGCATAAAAAATTAGCGCACCAATTGCCCGCCGACTTATGCGCGTCTTATGAAGACGAATTGAGACGATTGGTTAAAATGTCGCCCGAATCACCTCTTTATCAAAGTCTAAAAAATTACCTTGAGTGGGTTAGTGAACTTCCATGGAAAAGAAAAACAAGAGATATTTTGAATGCGACGATTGTTTTTAAGAAACTAGGGCATGTTCATTTAGGCCGACTGAAACTAAAGTCACGACTGGTCGAGTATATGGTCGTAGGAACTCTCAAAAATTCTTTAAAGGGTATTGTCTTTTGTTTTGCTGGCCCGCCAGGAGTTGGGAAGGCCAACCTTGCCCGAGCGGTGGCCTATGCATTAGGCCGAAAGTTTATTGAGCTCAATTTAAGCGAACTCGAAACCGAGGAAGCGCTGAAAGGGAAAAGGCGAGATGGGCAATCAGTGACTCCGGGGAAAATAATCGAGGCTATTAAAAAAGTGGGATCAAGAAATCCTGTTATCCTTATAAAGGGTCTGGACCGGCCGGGAACTAGATCGTTCGCTGACCCTATCAATATTTTGTTGGACCTTTTCGATCCGGAAAAAAACGCTGAATTTAAAGATAACTACCTTGGAATGCCTTTTGATTTATCTGACGTTTTATTTATTGTGACTACGAACACCATCGAAGACATCCCACAGATACTTCAGGAAAGGTTAGAAATTTTTAATCTGAATGCTTATACGCCCGAAGAGAAACTTCGGATTGCTCGAAAACATCTTCGGCCACAGGTGGAAAAAAAGCAAGGTCTCGGGTCACATCAGGTCATTCTAGAAGGGCTTATCCTTCGCCAATTAATCAAATACTATACACATGAATCAGGCGTTCATTATCTGGAATATTTGTTGAATCGAATTTATCGTCATGCCGCATTCCTAAGTGTAAGCCAGAAAAAAGTGAAGGTTTTAATCAATGAAGGAATGGTGACGGAAATTTTAGGACCGCCAATCTTTTATCCCGAAAGTCGACAACGTATAGTTCGCCCAGGAGTTGTGACAGGATTGGTTTGGACATCGGTCGGAGGCGACATCATTTTTATTGAAGTCAGTGTAATGCCCGGAAAAGGACGCGTTATTTTAACGGGACAAATGGGGGACGTCATGCGAGAGTCAGCGGAAATCGCGCTCAGTTTTGCGCGTTCCGAAGCAAAACGTTTTGGGCTAGAGATAGATTTGAACGATAAAGATGTGCACGTACATATTCCTTACGGTGCCATTCAAAAAGATGGCCCCTCAGCCGGAGTGACGATTCTAACTGCTCTTTACTCATGGTTTTCTAAAAAAACTGTTCCTTCGGATTTGACCATGACCGGAGAAATTTCATTAAGGGGGGCTGTGCTTCGGGTAGGAGCCATCAAAGAAAAAGTTATAGCAGCTCATCGCGCTGGGATGAAGACAGTTATTTTACCGAAGCAGAATGAAGCCGACCTAATTGAAGTAACTGACGAGGTTCGCTCGCAGTTGACATTTAAATTTGCCGATTCTGTCGACGAGGTCTTAAATCTTGCGCTTTCTCTTAAAAGTAAAAAGACCTTTTAGGTCAGCGTCTATACTGTTTTTTGTAGAAATCGATCCAAGTCCATTAACGAAGAAAATTTAACGAACTGCCTTCCTGACTTAATGATATCGGGTTTAATATCAACATTTCCGCCACAAAAAATATTTATTTTCTTGGGGCTGTCTTTGTCCAACTTCCGTAAAAAGTTACCGGCAGAAATGACTTCGTTTTTTTTGGGAAGAATGGCTAGTCCAACGACAAGAGTATCGATTTTAAAATCTTCGCAGGTTTCCGCTAAATCTTTGACTGGCATATTAGGACCTAAATAAAAGACCAAGTGTCCATTAATACGGAATAAAATCGCTGCCAATAAAATTCCGAATTCATGCAAGTCACCTTCACGAGTCGTTACGGCTACAGTTCGCATTTTTTGCGAGGGAAGAGTTTCATTTAAGGAAAGGGATTGATAAAGTTGTCCCAGGTAGTCCCTTAGAACACTTGATAAAAGGTGTTCTTGAGAGATTCTAAGTTTGGACTCGGCTACCATTTTCCCCACCTCTTGCATAAGTGGTAAAACAAAGTCGGTAATTATTTTTCTGGGACTTAATTCAAAACGGGTACTTTGAAGGCTGGAGTGAATTTGGACTAAATTCCAACTTTTCAAAGCTTCGATAATTTCTTCAATATGGTTCTGTCCTGATTTATCAGAAGGGGAAGCCGCGATTTTAACAGTGACGTTTGTAGGTCCTGTTTGTTCGTTGATCGTCTTTAAATGTATAACGGAATGGGGGGCAATATTGCCGATGAGGTGTCCTTTTTGGACTAAACTCCAAAGCAGGCGTAGTTTTTCAATATCCTTTACAGAGTAAATGCGCCTACCGTCATTATCGCGTCCGGCTGCCAAAACTTTATGTCTTCTTTCCCACGCCCTTAATGTATTTTCATTAATTCCAGTTAGTTGGGTAACAGCCTTGATATTTATATTTTTCACCAGTTGAATCTCCGCAGATGATAAAAGATAGGCAAGTTAAACAAATCGCTATTGGTTTACGCGCACAGGATTTGCACAGGTTTACAATATATAAATGTTGTGCAATACTCAACCAAATGTTTAAAAAAGGATCAATTTATGTACTTATCAAAAGCCGTAATTTTTTTTACTACCCTAGTTTCCAGTTTTGCTTTGGCCAATTCCGAAGATCCGGAAGTTATTAAGGATGTTAATTTATCGAAATACGTGGGGACCTGGTATGAAATTGGGCATAACCCGAATTTTTTTCAGGGATCATGTGAACGATCGGTCGCCGAATATTCCATCAATCAAGAAGGCAAAGTTGATGTTTTGAATACTTGTTATAAAAACGAAACAGTTATTTCGACAATTAAAGGTGTGGCTTACGCTCCCGATACTGGTCAGCCTGCAAAACTGGTTGTAGACTTTGGTTTTTTAAAAAAAGGGGATTATTGGATTATTGACCTAGATCCAGATTATCGTTGGGCGTTGGTTAGCGGTCCGAAGAAAGACTCCCTTTTTATCTTGGCGCGAACGGCGCCAATGGCGGAAGAAACCTTGGATCTAATATTAGAAAATCTTAAAAATCGAGGCTTCGATACTTCTAAAATTATTTTTGATAAGTATTCCCGCTAAAATTGGAGCAGCTTCTTCCCCTGGTCTTAAAGGCGAACCTTGTTGTGTCCAGCTACATGACTGGAGTAATTTGGATCATTCAGGTTCTACATTATCCGGTGTTTCTACGAGTTGTACCTATGGAATTCCCCGGGTTTCATCAAACGCATTCCCGGTGGATGGGATTTTTGGTTGGGCCGCCAATGATCGTTGAACTGGTGATTGGTCTTTTTTTAATTGGAATTCAATTTAATTTTTTAGCGGTCGCAAATCTATTTTTGGTTGTTGGCACTTGGGTAGTCACCTTTTTAATTAGTGTCCCTATTCATAATCAGTTGTCCAAAGGCTTCAATAAAGAATTGATAAACAGATTGGTTTCCAGTAATTGGTCCCGCACACTATTTTGGTCACTGAAACTGATTTTGGCCATGTATTTAAGTCTGTAAACCTAAATTACTTCTGTTTTACTTTTTCTTTGGTAGGATCTTCCTGTTTTGCCAGTTCTTTCATTCTCTTTAGGTGATTCCGAACGGGACCGATAGCCTGGGAAGTTATTTCTGGGACAAGCAGATTTAGAAAAAGAGACAATTTATCTCAACTTAATTTTAATAGGCCATTCAATGCCAATTGAAGTAGGCACGACCTTTGAAATCTTATTTTATAAAGACTTAACAGGGAGGATTCATGAAAAAATTGAATGGGGCATTCTTAACAGTTTTGTTACTTTTAAGTTTCCAAGCCAAGGTTTTCGCAGAAGAACCAAAAAAGGTTCCAACGGTGTTTAAGAGAATTTTTGTTCCTGGTGGATTTGATTCAAATGACCAGGTTCAGATCGTGGGACAAGGGCTATTTAATAATTCCTGTTATCGGCCAGCCGAAACATTGGTAAGGGTGGATGCGGCAATGAAACGCTTATACTTAACACCGATGGCATTTGAATATCCTGGAATTTGCCTGCAAGTGATGCTTCCCTTCCAAAAAGTTGTGGACCTAGGCATCTTAAGGGCGGGAACTTGGGAAGTGTTTCAAGGTGCCGAGCCCACAAAGGTCGGACAGGTACAAATTCATATCGCCAAAACGGAAAGTAGCGACGATTATCTATATGCCCCAGTTTCGCAGGCATTTTTCTTCCAGGAAGGTTCGGTAAGTAACTTTACGATTACTGGCGAATTTGCAAACGATTGCCTCCAGCTGGAAGAAGTCAAAGTAACCGTAGAGCCTGATGTTGTCGTGCTTCAGCCCATCGCAAAAGTGGTCGATAATCCAGATTGCAAAGTTGGCCGATTTTCTTTTTCAAAAACGATAAGTATCGATTCGGTGCCTGCGGGAAGGTATTTGCTACATATTCGCTCGCTAAATGGCAATGCCGTGAATTCTTTGATAAACGTGAATTAATTTCGAACTATAAAAAAGGGGATTTTCGTGAATGCTTTGGTGAAATTTCATGGTAGCAGTTCGGTTGTTTTTGCTCATAAAGAGGACTCTTTAGACCAGGCCTATACTTTGATGAAGAGCATTCGGTCTCGCCACTTGCCTATAGTCGACCATGAAGGATCCATTATTGGAATGCTTTCTGATCGTGATTTCAGAAGTGCAATGGATATGAATGCCGGTCATTCTTTTGCCAATCAAGACTTTCCCGTTCGATTTAAAGACGGTGCACGAGTTAAAGATTATATGAGCTTCCCCGTTGTTACCATCGATGAAAACAGTCCCGTTTCCACGGCTGCACGGCTAATGTTAGAACAGAAAATTTCGGCATTAGTAGTAACGCGAACCGGACAGGGAGGTGTAGGGGTGATCACGACAGATGATCTTCTTCGAGTATTGATTCATGAAGACGAAGGTGCCTACTCGAAATTGAAGGATAATTTGGTATCGGTTTTTGCAAACTCCCCATTAAAAACAATTGTTGATGGTCTTGCAAACGTCGGTATTTAATAAAAAACTAAAAAAAGGACTTTATATGAATTATGTTATTTGGTTAGATTCAGAACATGCACATATTTATGCGTTAACTGCGGCCGGGGTAAAAAAGTCGATTCTAAATAAAGCCGGAGTCGATCATCACAGCCACAGTAAAAAAAATCATGACCACGATTCAGATGCAGAGCATTTTTACCGGGATCTTACCGTTTCTTTAAAAGATGCGAATGAGTTACTTATTTTTGGCCCAGGGCAATCGAAGAATAAATTTAAATCACATTTGGAGACTCATCATAAGAACGAACTTGGAAAGAAGATTATCGGAATCGAAAACAGTGATCATCCCACCGACAATCAGGTACTGGCGGATGCACGAAAGTTTTTTAAATCGTACAACCTATTTAATTTGAATTAACTTGAGACACTCGGCAGATTCATTAATCACCCTTTGGCTGAATACAGGATTTTTTCCAAAATAGCCAAAGGATCGCAAGACAGTAGTGTCGGCGACATCAGGACTAGGATTTGCTAAATCAAAATCCGACTTGTAGGTCACGGGAGCAATCACTTGTTCCCAATTTAAGTTAGGCCGATTTTTAATTGCCCAGATCCTGGCCATTTGGGCCGTGTGACAACCAACACAGTCAACTGTATTAGGATTGTGCAAAAGAGGATTTTCTATTTTAGCAGCGGCCTTAACTGCATCGGCAATTTCCAAATCTGAATATTTCTGCGCATTTTCCGAATCAGATACCAGAAAGGTAAATTGATCGCCTTCGCTGACCGCTGGAACAGGCCCACCATCAACAAAATCAGTCTTCGATTTGGAAGAGTTGTAATAATACTGTTCCGGTTGCCCTAGGTGGGGAATTTTCGCTACTGTTAGAATGCCATTTCTAATATCAAATCCACCAAAATTCCAAATTCCTGATCCTAGATTTCGCATAAAAGTTAATTTAGTCATTTTACTTTCGCCGACCGAATTCAATAATAATTTTCTAAGTTTAAATGCAAACGGCCCACTGAGACCTTCAAAACTTAATATAGGATGAACCTGTAACCGGTTGTTCGCAAAAGAACTAACTAACGATCGACCTTCACCGGCCTTGAAGAATTTAGATTTATAACCGGAAATTTCTGAGAAAATAAAATCTAGATCTGCAGCCGATATATCATAAAAAGAATGCACGGCTAGGTCGCCGGTAGTGATGCCGTGAAATCGCAAATCGTTAATGGGTTGCCAGACAAACCGAATTTGGGCCTTGCAGGTTTCGACCATCGTTAATCTAGGAACACATGGATCCAATCGAATGGCGACGACATTTAAGTGTTTAAAAATAACTTCGGGATCAGCCTCGCCTAAATTTGGTAATTGCGAATAATATCGTTTTGGGATTAGTTCACCGAATTTTTCTTGATCCTGAGGTTTTAGCAAAAAGTTGTTTAAAATTTGAACCGGCAGAGGATACAAAATTGAAATGTCATAAACCTTCAAATTGTTTTCTAACGAAAATCCGGTTTCTATAAAAAGAAAAGAAGAAAGAAAACTTAAAAAGAATAGTTTAAATTTCATTGATTGCCCTTTCTTAAATCTAGTACTCGACGTAGTTTACCTGTTCTCTGATTAATTTCCAACTGAGTTACCCATTCAATCTTAGGTGAACCAATTTTTTCTGCAACAAGAAGTTCTTTTATCATGGGCCTTTGTTGAAGCAGCTGGTCTAAAATTAGGGCAGTTTGCAAAGAACTTGGGTTTTCGCCTTCGAACTTAAGTAGGCGCAAGGTCAGGACATCTTTTGCATTTTCGTGGGTCGTCACCAATTGAAAACCGCGAAAGGAAATTTTCTGGTCAAGATTCGTTAACATTTTGTAAACGTCATCGTAATAAATAGAAACCGGACCGACCCTGGCTCCTTCTTCGGCGCGACCCAAAATTCTAAATTTTCTGTCTTTAATGCCGGAGGGATCGACCCATTCGGCTCTATCGCCGCCGGGGTAACGAATGATAGGCATCAAAGTGCGAGTTAATGAAGTTAAATAGATTTGGCCGGGGATACCGGCTTCCTGAATCACCTCGCCAAGATCATCAACGATTTCTACAATGGTTGCCTCGCCAAAACAGCGATGTTCATCTTCGGCACAGGATTGGTCAGCATAACCAATCAAACCACCATCTACACTGGCAATTCCGATTGATTGCATCTTTACGCCGGGAAAAACGTCGTTTAAAAAGGACCTTTGATCAGGGTACAGGCTTTCTCCGCCGAACAATATTTTCTTAACCGAGGGAAGTTTTATTTTGTTTTCTGTGTAATATTTTGCAATTCCGATGATGGTGGTAGGAACTCCAGCAAGAACATTAATAGAAAAGTCAGAAATGATTTCGGCTAGGTGAGCAGGGTTGATATTCCCTGAGATCGGAAAATTAACTGAAGCCTGTGAAGATCTCTCCAGTGAGTCATGAATAAACAAAAATGAGGCGTACAAATCACCGGCATAAAAAAGATTGGCTACTTTATCTTTTGGCTGAATTGCAAACTGCCCCATTCCAATGCCAAAAAAGTGGGTGAAGGTTCGCCACTCTTCTCGGGTGTAGACGGA
>JAYVAZ010000034.1:0-1851 GCA_043750675.1 Pseudobdellovibrionaceae bacterium
GACGTCGTCGTTTTCTGACTGAATTTTTTCGAGCAATATTTTTTCGCCTTGAACAGTGGGATGAATACAATGCGCTGCCGTCAAAATTGTTGCCGAATCAATATAAATCCCAGTGCACACCCAGCCATTTTTAAAAACCAATCTAACAACATCCGATGATTTTTCCAATGTCTTAGCATTTATTAGACCAAGACTTTCGATCGAATAAAACCAACTAATAAAAAACAGACTCAAAATAAATTTCTTCACAATTAAAAACATCGCTCATCTACAAAGCTAAAACAAGAACAATTACCCAAAAAGCGTCTCTCAAAAATTAAAACAAAGGAAGTGTCTATGAAGCTGTCAAAAACGGCCTTTTACTCGTTAATTGCATTATCAATCTTGCTCGTTCCAGCTGTGGGATATTGCAGTGTGGAATCAACACTTGGAGCCATTCAGTCAAAACTGATTAATGTCATTTTGCCACTGGCTGCTGTACTTGGCCTCGTTGCCTCGGCATTTTCATTTTTTACTGGAAATCCGAACGCTAGGTCTCATTTGTGGCTTGCGATTATTGGCGCATGTGTGGGTTTCGGTGCTCCAAGTATTATTGCATTCGTTCGCGGACTTGTAAACTAGTCCGTTACTTTTCAATGAACCACTCATTACTGCTAGGGGAAATTTATGTCAGTTCGCTCAGAGCCAACAAGCAAAAGTCTTGAAAAGAAATTACTCATCTTAGGCTTTGAAGTTCCAGATGTGTTGGCCATTTTTTTACTTTTATCTATTTTAAATTTTATGTTTGGGCAAACGAATTACAAACTTTTTTTAGTCTGGCTTCCTGTCGCTACCATCGCAATCACTTTACGAGTTGGTAAGCGTGGGAAGCCGGACAATTATCTAATTCATCTAGTGAAATTTTATTTTCTGAAAAAATATTTGTCTGCCTTTAACGAGCCTTGGAAAGATGAACCTTACAAAGTTAGGAAAACAATTAAATGAGTCAGTCTTTAGCCGATTATTTACAAATATGGGGATTCGAAGAAGATTTTATTGTTTTTTCTGATGGATCGTTGGGATTTGGCATTGACTGTGTGCCAGTTGATAACAGTTGCTTCAGCGACGAACAAAGTGATTTATTTTCAGAACGCATTGGTCAATTTTTAAATAGTTTACCTGCAAATACAGATATTCAGTTTGTACAGGATATTGAGCCCGGCAACAACAAAACTCTCGAAAGACATTTAAGTTTAGCGGAGAATTCAAAAAATGAAATAGCCAAGTCACTCTGCCATGCGCGTGCTGACCGTCTTAAATTAGATGATCAAAATGGAGAGCTACCAAAACACAGTTTAAAGGTTTTTGTTCGACGTCCATTTTCACAAAATCTAGTCAACAAGCCAAAGTTATTTTCCAAAGATAATTTATTTCAAAATATTTCTGATGAACGCATGAGTCGCGAAGTTCAAATCACGAATAGACTTCGTGAAAACGTATGCCAGGGTTTAACTGCACTGAACATTACAGTTAATCAGCTAAAGCCCGATGAAGTGGCCGCTATTTTATATCACCAATGGAATCCCTCTAGGCGTTTGGCATTCAAAAGCTATGACCCCGAAGAATTAAGACAAAGTTTATTGTTTTCTGACATTGGGATTTCTTTGAATGGGTTCGTAGTTGGAACGACTCACTTTCGGGTGCTTTCGCTTAAGGTATTGCCTGATCAAACCTATTCATGCATGGCTGCATCACTTAGAGAGCTTCCGTTTAATTCCAGATTGTATGTAACAATTCACTCTCCAGATCAAATGAAGGAAATTGAAAGCCTACAAACTCAAAGACGCGTGGACACTGGTTTTCGTCGAGCAG
>JAYVAZ010000035.1:0-7096 GCA_043750675.1 Pseudobdellovibrionaceae bacterium
AAGTTTTTCGAAATAGTCATTGAACGCTTGTCTTCTTTTTTCATCAAAAACAGCAGCGCGCAATTGTCGCTTGTTAGCATTTTCGAAAGTTCTTTTTCCAGTAACTTTCACGATATGGTATCCGAATTGAGTCTCAATAAGACCTTTTACTTCATCAACCTTCATGTTGATGATGGTGTCGTAATAAGACGGAACCAAAGTCACGCGACTCTGCCAGCCTACGTCGCCACCGTTTTGTTTTGAAATTGTGTCATCACTGAAAAGGCGAACCAATTCTTCAAAAGGACGTTTAGAACCTTTAACTTCTTTTTCGTAAATTTCAGTCGCTCTTTTTTTAGCTTCGGTTTTTTGGTCGCCGGTTGCGCCAGGTTTGATTTCAAACAAAATATGGGAAGTTCTGATTTCTGGATTCTTTTTGTAATATTCTTCCATCTCTTTGTCTGTAACACTTATTTTTTGAACTTTATCACCCAACTCTTTTTCTAAAAGAGCTTTATACAACTCCTGTTTCATACGATCTTGGACAACGGGATCTTTTTCTAGTCCCATTTTTTCTGCCTGAGTTAGGCCCAATTCATAACGAACGAGATCTTCCAAAAATAAAGATTTTGTTGGTGGATTTACAGTTTGTCCGCGAACTTCGTTATATTTCTTGTTAAAATCAGAAAGCATGATTTTTTTGTTTCCTACTTGCGCCAGGACCTCATCTTTTCCTTGTGCGAAAGAAAACGAAGAGAAGGTCAAAAGTAAGAAAAGAATATTAAGAGTTTTAAACATATTGCGAAATCCCTTTGCAGTTAAATGTTTAATAAAAATGGTAGCATTAGCCCTAGGGGCTATCAATTTTATTGGCAGCAATATCGCGAGCTTTGTGCAGCGCGTTCGCCAAATCATTTAGTAAATTTTCATCGCGTGGATCGTCGTTTTCATTGATGGCAGGCCTTGGCCCGTCCCAGACGACAATCACTTTCGCAAACGGTTTTGGGATGTAACCCTTATTCCAAGATCTTTCAAATCGCCAAGCGCGGTCGCAATAGACACCGGCTGTGTAGATTGGCAGTTGCAAAGTACGACTGAATTCCAGCACTCCGGGTTTTACTTTGTAGATCGGGCCCTTGGGTCCATCACAAGAAAAACTACAATTATAACCCTCTTTTTTAACTAATCGGAATAGGCCCTTTAGCGCAGAAACTCCACCGCGAGTGGAAGATCCACGACTGGTTTTTCCCCCCACCCAATGAATCATTGTGTTCATCGACTCACCATCTTTGCTAGTAGAGGCGATGGTAGCGACTCGGTATTTTCCGATGTAATAAACCAATGGAATTTCATCGCCATGCCAGTGAGCAAGAATAAATGAGCTTCGTTTTTTAAGCGATTCAAGCAAAGAAGGCGCAGCATATGTGGTCCTACGCCAAGTCAAAGCCAAGGATTGATACAAAACCCAAATAATGGCGGGTAAAATCCACTTTCTGTACAACTAGTTCAGCGCCTTTTTTAGTTCTGCCGTTAATTTTGGAAGAACATCGAATAAATCGCCAACAATTCCGTAAGTAGCTTTTTGAAAAATTGGAGCATTAGCATCATTGTTTATCGCAACAACCACTTTACTGCCGCTCATTCCAGCAAGATGCTGAATCGCACCCGAAATTCCCACTGCGAAATACAAACTGGGAGCAACCGTTTTACCGGTTTGACCCACTTGCATTCCGTGGTCAACCCAACCGGCATCCACAACAGCTCGGGAAGCGCCTACAGTCGCGCCCATAACCGCAGCCAGGTCTTCCAATAATTTAAAATTACCGGCTTCTTTCAGGCCGCGACCGCCAGAAACGATGACGTTGGCTTCCGTTAGGTCTTGTTTTTCTGTTTTACCTTTAGTGATTTCTTTAACTAAAGTTTTTAAGTCACCTTTTGAAAATGTTAAAGTCTGCGCTGCCAAAGCCGTTTCACTACCGGCTTCAATCGGAAGCTGATTTGCTCGCATTAAAACAAATTTGTGTTTGCTTTGATCGAAAGTCATTTTTGCAAAAACTTTTCCAGAGTAAATGGGTTTCTTCACTACGATGTTATCGTTCGAAATAGTCATTTCGGTGCAATCTGAAATCACCGAACTAGAAAGTTTAGCAGCAACCCGAGGAAAAAGATCTTTCCCCAATGAAGTAGCCGTTCCCAAAATAAAATCCATAGAATTTTTTTGAATCAAATCAGCCATTGCTGCCGAAAAAAGCTCGGAATTATATTGATTGAATTCTGCACCAGAAAAAACCTGAAATTCTGTGGCGCCGTAAACAGAGGCCTGGGACCCAAGGTTCGCGTTGTCGGCGCCGAAAGCCATTGCAACAACGGTGTGGCCCGATTTTTTAGCAGCAGTTAAAAGCTCTTGTGAACTTCTTTTAATTTGTTTTTCTTGAGATTCGATAAGAACCAGTATTTTTCCCATTTTATTTCCTTTTTCTTGCTGCTGACTTATAGAACTTTAGCTTCGTCACGAAGTGCGTGAACCAAAGCCGTTGCTTGCGCTTGGCTGTCGCCAGACAACATTTTTACTGCCGGTTTATCAGCAGGTAATTCCAATGACAGAATTTTGGTTTGATTTTGCATATCAATTCCCAATGAAGCTAAATCTACTTCCTTCAGAACTTTTTTCTTGGCTTTCATGATGCCAGGTAATGAAGCGTATCTTGGCATATTTAAGCCTTTATTGGCTGCGATCAAACAAGGCAGCGTTAATTCCAGTTGGGCTTTGGCGCCGCCATCTAGATCACTAGTCAAGGTGGCTTTGCCACCTTCAATACTACATTTGGAAACAGCGGTTGCGTGTGGAATGTTTAAGTGTTCAGCAATCATTTGAGAAACCGAAAAAGCGTTATCATCAATGGCTTGTTTTCCGGTCAACACCAGATCAGCTCCGCCTTCATTTTGAATTAATTTCGCCAAGGCTTTAGCCGCCAAACTAGGTTCGCTGTATTCAGGACCATCAATAATAATTCCCTCATCAGCGCCCATTGCCAAAGCCGTTCTTAGGCAATCGGCGGTTCGTTTTTTTGGTCCAAAGGTAACAGCAAAAATCTGGGCGCCAGCATTTTTTTCTTTAATCTTAATGGACTCTTCTACGGCAAATTCATCGTATGGATTCATTACCCACTTTACCCCGTTTGGGTCGACAGAAAGGCCATCGGCAGAGAGTTTAATTTTTGTTTCCGTATCAGGAACTTGTTTTATACAAACAAATATTTTCATAAAGACTCCTGTTTTAATCAGTGTTGGTTTTAACAATGAAATGAAAAGCATATCAAGGGAATCATAACGTGATGCGTACTGTCTGCTAAGATGTGATGTCTTGATGGACTTAAAATAGGTGGTGGAGTAAAAATAGTGAGCAACACAAAGGATCTCAAATGAATTCAGCAAAAGAAAAACCCTTCTTTCTATCATCCATCGGAAAAAAATATTTAATGGCCTTCTCGGGAATAGTTTGGGCGGGATTTATCCTTACCCACATGGCCGGCAATATGTTGATATTTGTTAGTCCCGAAGCATACAACGCCTACGGTCATGCGATCACCAGCGGATTGATCATTTATCCAACCGAGCTTTTGTTAATTGGAACTTTGTTGCTTCACGTTTTTTTAGCGGTCAAAGTTACGTTGGAAAATCGCAAAGCCCGTGGCCACCGCTATGCTATGACTCCCAATGGATCTAAGGGCTCCAGTCTGGCCTCGAAATTTATGGCGATTCAAGGTTCTATTGTTTTGGTTTTTATCATTCTTCACTTAACCACTTTTAAATATGGAATTTACTACGAAACTACAGTGAACGGAGTCGTGATGCGCGACCTAGCACGATTAATGCGCGAAGTGTTTGCGCAGCCGGGCTATGTTGTTTGGTACATGATCAGTTTAGTTCTACTTTGGTTTCATCTCAGCCATGGCTTCGGTTCGGTGTTCCAATCATTAGGAATTCGGAACGACAGATTTGCACCGATGATTCACAAATTAAGTATAGTTTATGCCACCGTTGTGATTGCGGGTTTTATTTCGCAACCAATTTATATTTTTTTAAATAATCGATAAGGATTTTAGATGACAACTTTAGACAGTCAAATTCCAAGCGGAAGTATCGAAAACAAGTGGGACGACCACAAGTTTCACAGCAAATTAGTTAATCCAGCCAACAAAAGAAAACACACCGTAATTGTTGTAGGAACTGGATTGGCCGGGGCCGGTGCTGCCGCAAGCCTGGGTGAATTAGGTTATCAAGTGAAGGCCTTCTGCATTCACGAAAGCCCAAGACGCGCTCATTCAGTGGCTGCGCAGGGTGGAATTAATGCCGCTAAAAATTATAAAAACGATGGCGACAGTGTTTACCGATTATTTTATGACACAGTTAAGGGCGGAGACTTTCGCGCGCGCGAAGCTAATGTTTATCGATTGGCACAAATATCTAATCAAATTATTGATCACTGTACAGCGATCGGTGTTCCTTTTGCGCGTGAATACGGGGGATTACTATCCAACCGTTCATTTGGTGGGGCACAAGTATCGAGAACTTTCTATGCTCGCGGACAAACGGGACAACAGTTACTACTGGGTGCCTATTCTTCGATGATGCGACAAGTGGATAAAAAACAGGTCGAACTTTTTAATCGTCGTGAAATGCTAGATTTAATTATTATCGACGGCAAAGCCCGCGGCATCGTCGTTAGAAATCTTTTGACCGGCGAAATTGAATCGCATACTGCCGATGCGGTTTGTATGGCGACCGGAGGATATTCCAACGTATTCTTTTTGTCCACCAACGCAATGGCATGCGCAGTAACTGCGGCCTGGAAAGCGCATAAAAAGGGCGCCTACTTTGCAAACCCTTGTTACACGCAGATTCACCCCACTTGCATTCCGGTGTCTGGTGAAATGCAATCGAAACTAACTTTGATGTCCGAATCTTTAAGAAATGATGGGCGTGTTTGGGTTCCAAAACAAAAGGGCGACGTGCGCGCGGCTTCGCAAATTCCTGAAAGCGAAAGGGATTATTACTTGGAAAGAATTTATCCAAGTTTTGGTAATTTAGCGCCGCGAGATGTGGCTTCCCGGCAGGCAAAATATCGCGTTGATGAAGGACACGGCGTGGGACCTACCGGTTTGGCCGTTTACTTGGATTTTAAAGATGCGATTGGGCGATTGGGCGAAAATACCGTTAGCGAAAAATATGGAAATCTTTTTGAAATGTATGAAAAAATCACCGGCGAAAACCCTTATAAAAATCCGATGCGGATGTATCCGGCTCCTCACTATACCATGGGCGGATTATGGGTAGATTATAATTTAATGAGCACCATTCCTGGATTGTTTGTTTTGGGTGAAGCGAACTTTTCAGACCACGGGGCGAACCGCTTGGGTGCTTCGGCATTAATGCAAGGTTTAGCTGATGGATTCTTCGTAATTCCTTACACATTGGGAAACTATATTGCTAACAACAAGTTTGAACCACTGTCTTCGAATCATGATGCGGCCAAAGCCGGTGTTGATTCTGTAAAAAATGAAATTCAAAAAATGATGTCGATCAAAGGAACACGTTCTGTAGACAGCATTCATAAAGAATTGGGCCGTGTGATGTGGGAAAACTGCGGAATGGGACGATCCGAAAAGGGTTTAAAAGAAGCCCTCGAAAAAATTCCTCAACTAAGACAGCAGTTTTGGAATGATGTTCGAATTCCGGGAGATGCTAATTACGTAAATCCAGAATTGGAAAAAGCCGGCCGCGTAGCCGACTTTTTGGAACAGGCCGAGCTAATGTGTTTAGATGCTTTAGAAAGAAAAGAATCTTGCGGGGGCCACTTCCGAGAAGAATATCAAACTCCGGATGGTGAAGCAAAACGCGACGATACGAATTTCTGTCACGTAGCTGCTTGGCAATTTAATGGAGTGGGCAAAAAACAAACTTTACACAAAGAAGAGTTAAAGTTTGAAAATGTTCACTTAGCAACAAGATCATATAAATAACAGAGGTGTAATATGGGCGGATCTAGTCAAAAACAATTAAATTTGAAGCTAAAAGTTTGGCGACAAAAAAGCGGCAAAGACGAGGGTCAATTTGTTATTTATGAAGCCAAAAAAGTATCTGAAGATGCTTCATTTTTAGAAATGCTTGATCAAGTTAATGAAGAGCTTATTAAAAAAGGTGATGACCCTATAGTGTTTGATCATGATTGCCGCGAAGGCATTTGTGGTAGTTGCGGATTTATGATTAACGGAAACGCACACGGGCCAATGAAAAACACCACGGTCTGCCAATTACATATGCGCAACTTCAAAGATGGCGAAGAAGTTGTACTAGAACCTTGGCGGGCGGAAGCTTTCCCAATTCAAAAAGATTTAATGTGTGATCGAAGTGCATTTGATCGTATCGTTGCAAACGGCGGATATATTTCTGTTGATACCGGCAATGCGCCTGACGCAAATTCACTTCCGGTTTCAAAGCCCGATGCGGATGCGTCCTTCGAGGCTGCGACCTGTATAGGTTGTGGAGCCTGCGTAGCCAGCTGTAAAAATGCATCGGCGATGTTATTTGTTTCTGCAAAAGTCACTCACCTAGGTCTACTGCCTCAAGGTCAAGTGGAGAAGAACGAACGCGTTCACAGAATGGTAGCGCAGATGGATTATGAAGGTTTTGGAAACTGTACAAGCACAGGTACTTGTTCGGCTTCTTGCCCTAAGGGAATCAGTCTTTCGAATATAGCGCGCATGAATCGTGAACTTCTTTCGTCTTCAATTAACCGAAAAGAAGTCGCAGCCGGCGACGGAGTGTAGACTTAAGACACGTCTATATTTTTGTTTTAAAAGGCTGAATCGTTAAGCATAAGTTCTGTAATCCGATATCTAATTATATAATTAGGCGGAGGACCACCATGCTTAAGATCCTGGGGACACTTTTTTTATCTGTGTTTATTTCGACCAGTCTACATGCCGGAGAACAAACGATAGAGTCTGTTCCTGGTGAATATGTTTTAAAATTAAATCTTAATGTCAGTGATTTCAGCCAAGCCGATTTAGAACTTTTGTTGAATTCAAAAATTAAAACGACTATTCCAGATCTT
>JAYVAZ010000036.1:0-7974 GCA_043750675.1 Pseudobdellovibrionaceae bacterium
CGACGTATTCAACCGCATCTTCATTAAGAAGCAAGGATTCACCTTCTGGTGTCGTTGCCAAATTAATAAAACGACCGTTAACCGATAAAACTTGAAAAAATTCAGATTCGGAAATTTTGTCTAAAGTTGATTTTACTTTTTTCTCGGAAAAAAGTGTCACTGTTAAATTCTGCGATTGTTCACGATTGAAAATACTACCGGCTTCTAAGTTTTCGCTTTTCTTAAAATCCGAGGTATACACAACATAGCTGGTCACCAAAAACTTTATGCTTTCAATTTGTTTTTGAGTGGCTTCCACGATCAAAGCATCATCGGGAATATATTTATATACAGAAATTCCTTGCTTAGAAAGTGTCTGCTTTAGTTTTGCATTAACTGAATCTTTAAATTGCACCACAAACATTTGTCGATGATTTGGATCGATTCTCAATAATGCGGCCGATTTTAAAGCAGCTTGATAGTTTTGAATTTTAATTTCTTTGGTTTGGCTATCTGCCAGCGCAGTCATCCCTAATACCATTACCAAAGAAGTAACGATTGCTTTCATAATCCCTCCGTTAGATTAAATAGCTCTATTTTGTAGCACTTAAAAATCAGAACATTAATTTTTTGTTAAGAGTAGGTATTTATTAACAGGGAGAATTTTTTCCGCTGCGCGAAAGTCTTATACTTCAAATAATAGTACAACATAATGATTAGGAGAATAAACTTCACCTTTCGCCTCAGGCGATGAAAATATCTGAATGCTCTTTCGTGAGCCTATCCTTGATCAATTTAAACTTTTCCGAATTCAATTGTGGATCATTAAGGAATATTTTGTGCGCGGCTTCGCGTGCCTGATATAATAAGGCGACATCTCGGGTTAAATTAGCCATTTTGAATCCACCTAATCCAGATTGGCGTTTACCCATTAATTCACCGGGGCCTCTTAATTCTAAGTCAAATTCAGCAATTTTAAATCCGTCGTTGGTGGACTCCATAAATTGCGTTCTTTGTTTTGCCTCTTCACTAACTGCATAACCACAAATCATGATACAAAAACTCTTTTGTGTTCCTCGGCCTACTCGACCCCGCAACTGGTGCAACTGAGACAATCCAAATCGTTCGGCATGCTCAATCAACATAATATTAGCGTTCGGAACGTCTACTCCGACTTCGATCACTGTTGTACTGACTAAAACTTGCCAATCGCCATTTCGAAACTGGCTCATCACTTCGTCTTTTTCAGTCGACTTCATTTTTCCATGCAACAAAGCAATTTTGACATCGGGAAATCTCTTTTGGAGCTTCTCGAATTCTTCTACTGCATTTTTGAGGTCGATTTTTTCACTTTCTTCAACCAAAGGATAAACAACATACGCCTGGCGCCCCTTTTTAATCTGTTCGTACATAAAGTCTAACGCTTGTTCGCGTTTGTTTTCAAAAGCCACCCTAGTTTGAATCGGAGTTCGACCTTTTGGCAATTCGTCTATGATAGACACATCCAAATCGCCATAAACTGTCATTGATAAAGTCCGTGGAATCGGAGTCGCAGTCATAACCAATATGTGAGGATGAATTCCTTCGGGCCCTTTTTGCATTAACAAACCACGTTGACCAACACCAAATCTATGCTGTTCGTCGATAATCACTAAGGAAAGATTTGCAAACACTACTCCTGGTTCGATTAAGGCGTGGGTGCCCAAAAGTAAATCAATTTGTCCATGCTGCAATCTTTCTAAAATAATTTTTCTTTCCGAAGTTTTAGTTTTTCCAGAAAGAATCGCCACCCTGACTCCCAGAGGCGATAATAATTTGACCGCATTCAAATGGTGTTGTTCAGCCAGAATTTCGGTTGGCGCCATTAAGCAACATTGAGTTTGATTTTCAATCGCGTGCAAACAACTCAGCCAGGCCACCAAGGTTTTGCCGGATCCGACATCGCCTTGTAAAAGGCGATTCATTGGGTGGGCCAACTTCAAATCCTCAATAATTTCCTTAACGACTCTTTGTTGCGCTGCTGTTAATTCGAAACCTAACGATTTCAAAAGAGTATCTCGCTGCTCTGATTCTTGTTTTAGAGCTAGGCCCTGCTGTTTTTTCAAATCTGATTTTTTAGCATACAAATAAAGCTCTAACCAAAAAAACTCTTCAAAAATAATTCTTTGATGGGCCAAAGATTTTAATTGATGAAAAGTTTCCGCCTGATCTTTATTCGGATAATGCAATAACTTCAGCGCTTGTTTACGTGTGATTAAATTTTCCTGTTTAAGAATGTCATCGGGAATGTATTCTTGCGGCCATTCATCTTCGCTAATCTGTTCGAAACTGCTGCGCACTAATTTAGAAATCTTCTGCGAGGAAAAACCTTCTATTTCAATATAAATGGGCAATAGGTCATCCTGCAGTTCCTCGCCGGGTTCAATGTCCTTAATGTCGGGATGATGGAATTCCAGTCGACCACGATACAAGATGACTTTACCGACGATCCGAACTTCTTGATCCGGTTGAAATCTTTCAAAATAGCCTTTGTAAGGAACACGAAAAAATTTGCAGTGAATTTGACCACTGGAATCACGAATCAGCACGTCGTACATTTTACGATAGGAATTACCCATACTAATTGAACTGACTTTTACAACAAAGGCTTTTAACGAAACGATTTCATTTTCTTTTAATAGACGTATTACTTTAGCCGCCCGACGGTCTTCGTAGGCTCGGGGGTAATATTCAATGATGTCTTTGACCCGGTAAATTTCTCTTTTTGCTAGGACTTCGGCCAACTTTGGGCCAACCCCTTTGAGATATTGAACATCTGTTTCAAGACTTAAGGAGGGCTTCGTTTTCATGCGGATCTATTATTTTATGAATAACAGAGCAAGTCCATTTAAATCCGCTTTCCAAATGGAAAATTCATGGCAAAATGGAGGAATGGAATATTTTAAAGTCAGAATCAACGCAATGATCCCCGAAAAATCCACCACTTTTGATCTTTATATAAAAATAAATAATCAAACGATCTTGTACTTACACGCCGGCGATAAATTACTAAAAGAAAAAATTAATGCGCTAAACACCAAAGATTCAGGTCAGCACTTTTTTATCAAAGAATCGGACCGTCGGGCTTTTAAATCTTATGTGCATGATCAAATGATTTCTTCCGAATTAAGCGTTTATGAAAAGGCCCACATTTTGCGCGAAAGTTCTATGACTATTGTGGAAGAAATTTTTGAACAACCTGATGTCCAAAAAGCTTTTGATCAATCGCGTCCTGTGATTCAACAGTTCGTTCAGTTTATGGAAGCCGAACCTGAAGCGATGGGACATTTAATCTCCCTTTCTGGTCATGATTTTTATACTTACAACCATTCTTTAGATGTATCGATTTATTCTTTGGGATTAGCCGAAGCGGTTAGCTATAAAGGCGATGATTTAGAAGAAATGGGTGTAGCCGCTTTATTTCATGACATTGGTAAACGCCAGGTCAGCCTGGATATTCTGTGCAAAAAAGGTCCTTTAAGCGATGTTGAATGGGTTCAAATGCAAAAACATCCGCAATTTGGCCTAACCATTCTGAATGAAAACAAAAATGTATCCGATGCTATTAAGGCGGCCTGTTTTGAACATCACGAAAGTTTCACTGGCAACGGTTACCCACAACAAATTGGCGGCGAAGAAATTCATCCGTTCGCTCGTATCGTCGCAATCACTGACACCTACGACGCTATGACAACGCAACGTTCTTATAATGTTCCGATGACTCCTTTCGATGCAGTTACCATGATGAAAGAAAAATTAGCTGGCCGTTATGACCCGGATTTTTTGAAAGCCATGTACAGTGTATTATTTAAATTAAAGGCGGCTTCTTGAGTTTTTTTCTGTCTCTGTTTATTTCATTGTACACAAATGCTGTCGAACCAGTGAATCCATTACAACACTGTGATCGTTTTGTGCAATCTAATCAAAAGACCTTTTGCGAAAATAAAATGAACAAACTGAAACCTGATTGGTATTTGGCGAACGTCTGCAGTCGTTTTTTTGAAGACGACGATTTTTACGAGTGTATTGAATTGACGACCGTTGGCCACTTTGATCCTATCAAAATCACCCTTTGCGAGAATGAAGAAAAAGATGGCGCCCGAATGACTTGCATCAAACAGAATGCTCAGTTTGGCAAAACAAATGATGATTATCAAAACTTTACTCTGCAAAAAGAACTGAAAACGACCAGCAAAGAATCACGCAAACCCGCGTTTAAAGCTGACCGCTAGTTAATCCAGACTTTCCGCTAGTGCCACTTTCAATTCAGCCTTTCCTTTCAATTAAGTGCACAGCTTTTTCTGCCGATATTTCTCATAGTGATAAACACGGTTTTTCTATCCATTTTATTCCTCTCTGCCAGCGCCCTAGCGGCGTCGCCTAACTGTAATTTGCAAAAAAGTAGAAACCAAATTATCACTGACTTAAAAGGAATTGTTAGTTCAAAGAAAATAAATTTATGCGAACCACTGAAATTGGGCGAATCGCGGAACTTTAATGTTGCGGACGAACTTAGCCCAACAAAGGTAGAACATAGTTACGAAATGCAAAGGACCGGCAAAAATGAATTTCAGGCCACCTTCAATTTGCACTTCTACGAACAAAGCGATCCCGATGAAACCGCGCGAAATCGCGGATATACATTTGTTTGGCGCAAGAAAGCGAACGAATGTTTAGCCAGCATCGGAAATAAACTATCAGGTCCAAAGGGCGAAATTTTAAAATTAAAATTAGACGAAAACCCAAAGATCAATCAGCTTCCCCGATCCGAGGTCATTCTGAAATCGGATGATAGTAGCAATTCGCATGAGTGGGAAAAGAATTTGGATTGTCCTTCGATTCTCCACGAACTCCTCCACCTAATGGGGCTAGTAGATGAATACCAAGAAAGGGCTTCTGGTTACAGTAAAGATCCCGTCTCTGGCCGAATGGTTTGGAAGAAAAAGGAGGCCGAGAAACCAGGTTATGATTGCCGAACACTTGCCAAAGATAGTTCAATTATGGCTGATCAGAATGCACATTGGAACAAAGTATTCAGTAAAGCTACCCTAAATCGAAAAATTCAGTTTTGCGAATGCAATGATCGCCCCACTTGCGACAAATATTTTCATCGCAATGATTCGATACAGAAAGAATTTCATGAACTCTCTGCACTTTGGCAGGCCAACGAAAAGTTAGGAATTAGCAATGACGCATTAGAGGAAAAAGCAAAATCCGTCGAGGCGCACTATAATTCCGTCTTGGCAGAGCCCCTTCCAAAAGTTTGTCCGGAAGGATTTCAAGTGAACGATCAGCTAACGGAAGACATCCCCGTCGAAGAAGATCGAAAGGACTATAGTTATTTCAGAACCAAACCATTTCCTAGTGGAATTACTGAAGATCAGATACTGAATCTCGTTGTTACTTCTAATATTACCCCGTTAATCGAAAAAGATTCCCCCTCATTACTTAATACTACGCAATGGAATGCACTTATGTTTCCGGGCTGTTTCGCAAAGAATTGGGAATATTACATGAATGCGCAAAATGCCTACCGAACATCCAAAGAAAATGGAGGTCGCGGTTGCTATAAATTTCTGTTTATGGAGAATGCAGTCGATCCCGGACGACTCGAGCGTTGAAGACAAAGATTTTTGTTTAAATAGTTCAGATTCTAGGCGAACCTTTAAAAAATTGGCGCAGGCGTGCATTCCGTACGTCGTAGCTAATTTTTTAAAGTTTCAACGCCGAAGATGACCTATTTGAACGAATATTTATTTCTTTACTGTGTGTTTACGGAATGCCTGCGTGAATTTTTCGGCAAAACCCTTACCGGTGAAGGGTTTGATTAGGTATTGTGAAACTCCGGCTTCTACGGCGGCTGCGACTTGTTCGCGATCATTTTCAGAAGTCAGCATTAGAAAGGGAATATTTTTTCCCCAATCGGTTTCGCGCAAGTTTAAAAGCAGTTGATAACCCGTAATGTGCGGCATATTCCAGTCCGCCACTATAAAGTGCACTTGCAGATCCCGATTCTGGTCCTGCGATAAAAGATTCCAGGCTTTTAAACCGTCATTACATTCGATAATCTCGTCGAATCCCATTTCCTCTAACTGCGCCTTAACCAGTTTTCGAATGGTTGCAACGTCATCAGCTATGAGAATACGGATACCGCTAGAGCCAGAAATAAAATTACTCCCGATTGGTTGTTAGATTCTATCTTAGGATATTCGTTTTACTGTCGCAACTGTGTTCTTGCAGACATCGCTAAAGATCTTTGAAAAAAGATCTCGAACCGATCCAACATTTCAGAACTGGATTTCGCCAAATGAGCTTCGCATACCAAAGCATGACCAAAGTCCAACCACACTGAGGTCGTTCGAATATAGAAACGCACTCGTCTTAAAACCGAACTATCAGAAAAATACTTTTGCGAAATTTTCACCAGTTCAATCACGGCTCGGCCATATTCGGCCGCTTCTTCTTCCGGGGTTTGCGGAGCCAAACCTACCTTACCGATAGGATTTTCAAATCCCAGTTTTTCACCCAGTTGCCACAGCATCCACGGCCTAGCGGCTAGAGCCCGACCGGACATTACCATATTACATCGGGTCTGTTCTAACATGGCCAAAGCATCCTCAAAAGTTTGAATATCGCCGTTACCAATAATAGCGATGGGTAGATCCCTTTTAAGTTTTTCAATTTGTTCCCAGTCTGCAGTTCCGCGCCGTTTTTGTTCGGCCGTTCGAGGATGCAGACAAATCCAGCTGGCGCCCGCATCGGCCAATCCACCGACAAAGTTTTTTAAAAATTCATAATCCGATTGGACACCGGCCCTCAATTTTACCGAAACCGGAAGTGAAGTGTTTCGAACGGTCATTCGCACTACTTCTGCGGCATATTTAGGATCACCCATTAGGGAAACACCATAGTTATGCTTTAAGGCCTTCTTAACCGGACAGCCCATATTAATGTCGATAGCAACGGCCCCCCACTTTTCCAATTTGGCGACGGAAATCGCAATGGGTTCCTCTTCATTTCCTAAGATTTGCGGAACTAAAAAATCTTCGGTCTCCGACCTTTTAGTTTCATCATTGACTCCCAAAACTTCTTTGGGAATTCGCCAGGAAGAAAGCATTTCTGTGGGCCAAATGGTTTTGGCATCGGCAGGAAGATAACCACGAACCAATTCCCTAAGTGCCACATGGGTCAACCCAACCATCGGCGCTAAACACAAAGGGAAATTAACGCCGTCTAAGGGAATTAAACTTTTCGAAGATGATGCAAATGACGCGTTTGGTAAGTTCACAGAAATACAGTTACCTGAAAAAGCTGCACTTGAGAAGACTTAGATTTCAAGTTAGTTTTTATTTCTATGCATCCCTTGCTTCCAAAAGGTTTTAAGTTAGGAATTTTAGGCTCTGGGCAACTCGCACGCCTGCTAGTGATAGCCGCACACGGGTTAGGAATCGAAACGCACGTTTTTACCGGCAACCGGCAAGATCCGGCCTGTTTGGTAAATAACAATAATCATATAATAGATCTGAAGACATTGAATCTAACCACTGAACAATTGAACCTGTTGAACGGGTTAAATGCGATCACTTTTGAAAGCGAGTTTGTCGACACCGAAATGGTATCGAAACTGATTAAGGGTGCTGTTTATATTGCTCCAAGTTTAAAAATGATGGCTCAGCTTCAGCACCGTCACTTTCAAAAGAGTACGTTTTTAAAACATAAACTTCCGACTCCAGAATTTTTCGAGGTCACGTCATTTGAAGATTTTAATCAGGTGTATTCTAAGTTTCCTAAAGGATTTGTTTTAAAAAAATCTTTCGGCGGATATGATGGTTACGGCACTTATATAATTGCCAACAAAAAGGCGTTCGAAAAAGCACTTTCAGAATTTGAACCTACCTATTTTGAAGAAAACCATTTCATTGCGGAAAAGCTGATTCCCTTCAAACGCGAATTAGC
>JAYVAZ010000037.1:0-3760 GCA_043750675.1 Pseudobdellovibrionaceae bacterium
TAGGTTTGGGTTCGGTCGCATTATTAAATACTCCGGGGACTTCAACCACAGTATTGTTGGGTAACGGCACCTTTGCGGCGCCTCCGGCTTCTTCTTTATCGGGTGATATTTCGGGATCCACATCTGCGGCAGTAGTAAATAAAATCAAGGGATTTGATATTTCTGCAACTGCACCTGGTAATTCTCAAGTGTTAACCTGGAATTCCATTCTTTCAGTATGGGAACCCCAAACCCCAGCTTCTAGTCCAGTGGTAAGCGTTGCTGGAAAAACGGGAGTCGTCACTTTGAACTCGGCCGATATCGCGGACGCGACAGATGTTAATGCCGCCAGTATGATAGTGAAGCGGGACTCTTCTGGAAATTTTTCTGCGGGTACAATTACGGGAACACTGACGGGTAATGCAACCAATGTAAGTGGAACAGTTGCTTTGGCAAATGGCGGTACCGGCGCTACAACGGCAGTTGCAGCTCGTTCAAATTTAGGGTTAGGTTCGGTCGCATTATTAGATACTCCGGGAACTTCAACCACAGTATTGTTGGGTAACGGCACCTTTGCCGCGCCTCCATCATCTTCATTATCAGGAGATATTTCCGGTACTACAGCGTCCTCGAGCGTTGATAAAATAAAAGGTCGAACTATAGCGGCCACAGCACCTTCGGGTTCACAGGTGTTAACTTGGAATTCGGGTACTTCGGTTTGGGAACCACAAACACCGGCTTCAATTCCCGTGAGTAGCGTTGCTGGAAAAACCGGAGTGGTCACTTTGAACTCCGCTGATATCACCGACGCAACAAATGCAAATACAGCAAGTATGATTGTAAAGCGCGATGCTTCCGGAAATTTTTCTGCAGGCACAATTACAGGAACACTGACTGGCAATGCGACTAACGTAAGCGGAACTGTGGCCATTGCTAACGGTGGTACCGGCGCTACAACGGCGGCGGCTGCAAGAACGGCATTAAGTGCGGCAGCTAGCGGGGCCAACACCGATATTACTTCAATTACGGGATCGGCTAAACAGGTAAGCAGCGTATTCTCTGCGACCACCGCGGGGACTACTTCAGCATATACAATAACGAATTCGCCGGCCTTAAGTGCGCTATCAGCTGGACAAGTAATATATGCCGTTTTTAATGCGACCAATGCCGCTAGTGCCACTCTAAATGTGGACGCGCTTGGGGCAAAGTCTATTTTTTCGGCTTTAACGGGTGCTGCGGTAGCGGCGGGTGATTTGCCGACCTCCGCAGCGGTACAACTTTATTATAATGGCACGCAATGGATGGCCGACATTCCTCCAAAGCATTTTTCAGCCGCAAGTTTAACTTGCACGGGTCCTATTGCCGCAAATAGTTTTGTAATCTGCTCTAACATTGCAGCCACCAACGTTAACGCTGGTGACATAGTAAACTGCACTCCAAACGGTGACCCTGGAACAACTACCGGTACCGTGTTATGGAGTGCTTTTGCAACTGCAGGCAACTTGAGTGTAAGATTAGGTTGCCACAATGGTGCCTCTAATTGTGCTTTGACTACAAGGAATTGGAAATGCGCAGTTAATAAATAATTATTGCAGGTGAACGACGCCTTTGCTGTCGACTTGAAATTTAAATTCTTTATTCTTTTCGCTGAAAGCCATTTCAATTTGTTTCGTAGCAAACGCTGTTTTAGCACTTGAGACTTCAATTACGAATTTTGTATTTTCCGAATTGCCATATTCTTGATAGAAATTAACCACCAGATGATACTCGCCGGTTAAAAATTCATTGGTTTGCCAGATTTCTGCACCGGGGCCTGATCTACTGTCTAAGGCCAGGCGACCCGGGTGGTTGGGGTAATCGCGCTTTTTAAAGTTATATTTTTTCCCGGTGGGATCGTACAAGGTTAAATCTAAATCGTGTTTTTCTGTAAACCATTTCAAAACAAACATTAAAAATTTAGGGGCCGAATTAAGTTCGGCTTTAGCCTTGTCTAATTCAGTTTTAAGATCGTCAGCGGTTTTAGTTTCTTCGGCTAGCTGTTGTTTAAGTTTTTTAAGAGCCTCTTGGCTGATTTTCGAGTCTACGACGGGAGGCTCAACTTTTTTCTGCACTTCGTTTTCAACAGGTTTTGAAGTTATCATTCGATCTAATTCTTTTTTAATTTTTTCTTTTTCAATTTCGTGATCAATTAATTGGCTTTGCAGTTGGTCTTTAGCTTTTTCAAATTCATCCAACTTCAGTTTCATCTCTTCATTTTCTTTTTTAATGCTTTCTGCTAATTGAATCTGTTTGTCTCGATCTTCTTTAAGAACTTTGTTTTCTTCCTTAACCGTAACTATTTCTACTTTAGGGTCAATAACCGGAACTGGTTTTTCTAAAATATTCTTTTGATTGGCTTCTGACAGCGAGGTAGAAACTTCTTTTAGCTGCTGATCCATGGTACCTTGATTTTCAATAGCCATAGAATAAAGCATAACAAATAGCCCAAATAACAAAGTCATCATATCGGCGTAAGATACTAACCAGCCTTCGGACGCTTCTTCGTGATCGTCTTCATGTTGTGGGCTATGGGAGTTATTCATGAGGTCAATTTTTTAATTTCAGGTTCGATTTCAGTATTGACGGCGTGTAATCCCCTGGCGAAAACCGTATCAGAAATCACTTCTTCTAGAAGTTTAAAGTCTGGCCTATCATCTAAGGAAAGAAATCCTTTTAAATGGCTTTTGAATTGTTTGTCGTTGGCTCGTTCACGGATCAAACGTAAACCTTCGATAATCAAATCTCTCAGGTGTGCATCTTCCTGAACGGCTTTGCCCGCTGAATCAGCCAATGGCAAAATAATAAAATTGGAAATGGCAATACCCCAAAAGGTAGCCACTAAGGCCACTGCCATCGCTTGCCCGATTCCCGCGCTACCACCCGTTCCTAGATTTTGCATCATTTCGATCATTCCCGTAGAGGCGCCTAAGAGACCAAAAGCGGGCGGATATTTTCCTAAGCTGGAAAATACTTTCGCATCATCTTTATACATCTTATTAAAATAATAAGAACGTGTTTTTAGAACATCTATCATCGCATCGGTGGTTATTGATTTATCGAAAAGGAAGTTGACGCCTTCACGTAGGAATGGGTCAAATTCGTCGGTGCTTTTTGAAGTACGGCCTAGTAAATAGTCGGCTCTCACTTCGGCAATATCTTGTGCTGTTTTTAAACTAACTCTTTTTCGCCGAAACATTACACCCCAAAGGATGAAATTAAGCGAGCGATTAAAAGTTTTTCCGCGAAAAGCAATAAACCCGGCGGCAAGTGTTCCACCAAGAACAAGTACAATGGCATGTGGATCTAAAAAAATTTTTGGCGACTTAGCGGAATGAAAAACGCCTAAATACATGACGCCGACAACGATAGTCAAACCAAAGAAAAACGATTTATTCATACGTTCTTATTCGGATTTTTGGGCTAAATTCTAAATTCCAAAATATTTTTTCTGCGAAATCTAGACTAAGGAAAAACTGCTTTACGGGCAGACTTCGGTACAGCTTTGATAATAGAAATCAAATCCAGAGTCGAATATTCCGGTCTCCATTTGGCAACGGCCAAATTTAAAATAGGTCTGGCAGGATTCGCCGCAGCCCACGGTCTTACGGCTCCACATCGGAATTTTTGCATCTGGAGTCACGTAACTGTTTTGCCATGGCAATAAACAAAGTCGTGGCGGTGCTCCGCCGCCGCTTTCGCTGCAATTATTTGTACAGGCCGAAAGTTTGTAGTCGGTATAGTC
>JAYVAZ010000038.1:0-2496 GCA_043750675.1 Pseudobdellovibrionaceae bacterium
ATAACCGTCGCCAGTGAAAATCTGGCCACCTGGCGCAAATAATTCTAAACGAATTAATAAAGCAGCGATGCCTCCAAAAAAGAAAAAAGTTAGTACACAAATCATGTACATCAAACCAATTCTTTTATGATCTAAACTTGTTAACCAAGACCAGATTCCGGCTTTTTCATTAAGATAATTTTTTCCTGAAGCGTGCGATCCCATTTTTAGCCTCTTACTTTAAAGTTTTCAAAAACTCGATAATTGCGTTCAACTCATCTTCGGTAACTTGCCCTTGGAATGATTGCATTACTCCTTTAGGGAAACCCTTAACTACTTTCGCGTTAGGATTTAAAATAGACTCACGAATATAATTTTCATCAACCTTAACTTTGGTGCCATCTTCCATCTCTTCTTCGCGGCCAAATAGACCTTTGTAAGAAGGACCGACGACTTTTCGACCATCGGTACTATGGCAAGCCACGCAACCTTTACGAGTCAAAAGTTTTTCGCCCAATTGTGGCAGAGTCAAACCGTCATCATTTTCCTGAAGCCATTTTTCGTAATCTTCCAAAGAAACGACATGAATTTTTGCTAACATATTCGAGTGCGCAGTTCCGCAATATTCGGTACAGAATACTTGGTAGTCACCCGTTTTTTCTGCATTAAACCACAATGCTGTATACCGTCCTGGTACCACGTCCTGTTTAATACGCATCGAAGGGATATAGAAACTGTGAATCACATCTTTAGAAGTCATGATCAATTTAACTGGTGTATTTACCGGAGCATAAAATTCACTAGTCGAAGTCTTTCCACTTTTGTAAGTGAAATCCCACGCCCATTGCTTTGCAAAAACGTGAACTTCCAGAGCATTTTCTGGCATCTGACGCATTTGATGATACAAATACCAACCCCATGCAAATGCCGCCAAGAAAAGAACTAAGGGAATAAAACTCCATAAAAATTCTAAAAAGGTATTGTGTGAAATATAGGGAGTTTTATCGTGATCCGTTTTTCTTTTATATTTCAATGCAAAAAAGATCATTCCACCAATAAGAATGGCACAGCCAATAAAGCTCATCCAAACTAAAAACGAATAAAGATTGTCATACTGTTGAGCAATCTCTGTACCCTGTGGCGGCATGAAGCTACTCGTATTTGCATGCGCTTGCGAAAGTATTAAAAACAACCACTTCATCGCAGTTTTCTCCCGTTAAATTAACTCAGTTTCTCGGTTTTAGATTTTACTTTCAATCGACGGCTTCGCAGCCAATTCGGAGTCAGCAATAAACCTAAAATTACAATTATTAAAATTCCACCTAGCTGTACTAATCTGAATGCATAAACTGTATATTTACTTTTTTGTGTATCGTAGTGAAAGCAATACCAAATCATTTTATCTACGAATGTTCCGATTTTTCCTTCGCCAGCTTCATTCAAAGCCATACGGAAAGTCTCGGTCTCGATCATGATCCCATGTAAATATCTGGAAATAGATCCCTGCGGTGTTGTTACCACTGCTGCCGAAGCATGGGCCCATTCTTTAGTCTCATCATTCCACTTATATTTAAATCCCAACGAAGCCGTTAGGGCTTTAACGTTGGCTTCATCCCCAGTTAAAAAATGCCAACCATTTTCGGTTCCGGGCCGATTATATTGCTTCATGTAAGTGGCTTTTTTAGTCAACGCATCGGCTGGTTTTTCTGAAGTGTCAAAACTGACGGCCACATATTGAAACTTCTGTCCGGCCGACCAATCCATAGGCTTCAAACTATCAACCACACCATTTAAGTGAAAATTGCAAAGGCCAGGACAAGCAAAGTAAACCATGCTGATCACCACTGGATGAATGCCGTCATAATATTTTGATAAAGAAACATCGGCACCATTTTCATCTTTAAATTTTAACGAAAGATCAATGGGCTGGCCCAGATTTTCGGTAATTCCAACGCCTTCAAGTTGTCTTGGCCGTTCGGTCGAAGGAATTCCGGTGGGTGCCATGGGATCGGTAGCATTAATCAAGGCTTGATCACCCTGTGCCTGTGAATACAAAAAACCTAAAAAAACGAACAGCACTGATAACATCAGTTTCGCCTGGGTTCGTCTTTTTTTGTTTAAATGCTTCATTTCGTTTCCTAATTAACTCGAATTACTGATTAGCTTTGGCAAAGGCTTCCACTTTGGCCGCGTCTTCTGAAACTTTAGCTTTGGTAATAGAATCGATAAACTGAACCACAGCCCAACGATCTTTAGTAGCTATGTGGGCGAATGAAGCCATTCCTGAACCTTCGATTCCATGCGTAACAACTGTAAACCAGCCAGTGAACCCGCCGCCTTTTTTCCAAGGACCTTCAACCAAATTTCTTGGTTTAGGATTTAACGCCTGTCCAGAAGCACCGTCTCCGTGTCCTTCTGCGCCATGGCATAATGCACAGTTTTGGCCAAAGACTTTTTTACCGCGAGCAACCATATCAGGGTTGGCAACCCAAGGTTCAGCTATTTTCGAGATATCCA
>JAYVAZ010000039.1:0-7135 GCA_043750675.1 Pseudobdellovibrionaceae bacterium
CTTTAAAAAGTGTTGAAATGAACGACCCAATTTGGTCAAAAAAAGCCTATGAGAGTTTACAAGAAAACTATTCAAATATTTGGAATGCTATCCAGGCGATTCGGTTGATTCAGGGGATGGAAGTGGTGGCCGCGCATAGGCAGCGACTTTTGGTTCAACAAAAGATGATGGGCAGCTATCTGCAAATCGTAAACGAATTAGTAAGGTTACGTAATCCTGAAATCAGCAGTGATAACGAATTTGAAAAAAATCTATTTATTTTTATAAGTCAATTAGACCAGAAGGGAACAGAATTTTTAAATTATTCCTTTTCCGATACGCCGTTGACTGATGATCCTAACCGAAAATTTTCTTTAAAGCGTGAAGGTATGATTTATTCAGCTCCACAGTTTGATGAAGAAAAAAAACCGAAAAAGAAGTAAAGACATGAAAGACATATTACATTTAAATCTGTGCGACAAATCCAATTTGATTATGAATTGGTACAAAGAAAAGACCAAAAACACAAGTTTCCCGATTTATTCCAGCTACGACATTCGTGATTCGGGGTTTAAGATTTCAAATGTTGATGCCAACATTTATCCGGCAGGCTTTAATAATATTTGTCCTACAGATAAAGAATCTACTCCCGAGTTGTTCGATTCGTATTTCCGCATACACTACGGGAGCAAAGTAAATAAGATCTTATTATTTACGGAAGAGCATACCAAAAATCCTTATTACTGGGATAACGTTTACACCATTAAAAATCTGATTGAACAAACCGGTCGTAAAGTTATGGTTGGAATACCTCAGCAGTTTGAACAGCCTTTGCAGTTGACTAGTGCTTCCGGTAAAACAGTTGAAGTTTTTTCGGCCTTTTCCAGTCAGACTGCTATGAAAGAGTTCGCCCCGGATTTGATTGTTTCGAACAATGATTTTTCGATAGCTCAAGACGAATGGAAAAATGGTTGGAGTATTCCGGTAAATCCCCCGCATGATTTAGGTTGGTTTCAACGGAAGAAAAGTCGTTATTTTAAATTTTATAATCAGTTGGTGGAAGAACTCAGCGACTTAATGAAGGTCGATCCATTCTTGATGAATGTGCGAACAGAAATTTTCGAGAATTTTGATGTCGGTGACGAAAACTCTCGTAAGCAGTTAGCAACAAAGGTAGATGATTTTATAGTTCAGTTAAAAAAAGAATATGACAAACGTGGTATCAAACAAGACCCTTTTCTGTTTGTAAAAAATAATGCTGGGACTTATGGGTTAGGCGTTATCAAAGTAACTTCTGGCGCTGATGTTTTAGGATGGACTTATAATTCCCGAAAAAAAATGAAGGCCGCAAAAGGTGGCCGAGAAGTAGACGAAGTCATTATTCAAGAAGGAATTCCCTCCGTCGTTCAATCCGATGGGGCCACAGCCGAACCAGTTATCTATATGGTCGGATGTGAATTAGCCGGTGGTTTCTTGCGGACGCATTTAGAAAAAGATTCTACTGAAAGTCTAAATTCCCCAGGGGCAGTTTACAAGCGTCTTTGTGTTTCTGATTTAAATGTCAGCTTGAAGGGTTCGCCAATGGAAAATATGTATGGCTGGTCAGCACGATTGGGTTTGTTGGCTATCGCGTATGAGGCCGAAGAAATGGGCGTCCCGTTTAAGGAATATATCCAAAAGCCTTGCGGTTCTTAAGAAGTTTGTTGTTCCAATTTAACCTAAGTTAATTTTATCTAAATAAGTTTTTGGATTCTTAATTAAATTAAACCTAACAAAGGTCTAGATTGGGTTTTTGGAATTGCGGATGCCAAAAATTAATTCAAGTCTGTTTGTGTTTTATGTTATGCTGATTAAGAACGGAGATCTTATTATGCGAACTTTTCTCGCTATATTTGCATTTGCACTTTTTTTCGTCTGCGGACTTTATGTCAGCGTTAATAATCAACAGTACTATGAAAACGAATATGCTGAAGTTAACGTTTCGCGTAGGGATCCGGCGGCGATTAAAAAAGTTTACGATTTTTCTAATTTAGAAGGAAGCGCCTTATCTGATGCTTCTAAACAAAGATTGTTATCTGGTATTCGTGTAATGCATGAACAGCAAGACATTGGTCTAGAATTGGGTCACTTCGTAGTACGTGGTGAAGACGGTCAGAAGACTTTTGCCTGTCAAAAATACACTAAATTAATTATGACGTTTCAAAGCGAAGGTGTTGCGGTAGCCGGTCAGCCATCAACGATGGAAGTTGAAGGTCACTGCGAAATTTCTGCGCATGATATTAATAGCATTTCTCCATTATGGATTCCGGTAGCCAAAGTTTTAGGTGAACCAGTCAGTGATGGCGAATTTGATTTCCGCGAAGGTCATCAAGTGCGTTTAAGATTTGCCAATGTTTCTGATGAGTGGCCGCACACTTGGGTTTTAACTACTGTTAAAATGGTGGACGAGCAAACTCAGCAAGAAATGGGTTTAGATCTGAACGAGATTAAAAAGTTCTCAAATAACCCTGTCGTAATCCAGTGGTAATTTTTCCCTGAATTAATCAGTCCTTCGTCCAGCGCAGAGCAACACCACTAGGTGGTGTCGCAAAGCTATAGAAAATTCGCGAAAGCAGATTCAATTAGAATATTCTCAATTAAGATCTCCAACGGCTACGCCGACTTAAAGTCGGCCAACAATGGCCGAACGTGCCAGCTGTAGTTGGCGAGACACGACCACGTGTCTTAATTGAGATATAGGTAAGGAAGAATAATTACCTAATCATTAAATTCAGTGAAAAAAATTATTTGCCTTCTTCTAGTTCAATATAGTGCCATACGCCACCGATATCGTCGCCAGCATCAGCAGCAACACCACGGTCAAAAGCATAAGTATAAACGGGACGGCCTTCGTATGTTACTTGTACTTTTTTGTTAGCGCGAACAATAGAACCCAATGGCGCTACCAAGTTTTTAGCTTCGCCAGCAGAAATTAAGTAAGGTGGCCAAACTTCTGCGCAATCAGTGCTGCAAGAAGGGGCCGGTTTACCTAAATCTAAATCGAATACATAAAGGGTATTACCTTTAGTATCAGCCACTAAATGTTCGCCTTCGTCGTTAACAGAAACAGTAGTTAATTCTACTTTTGGTTCTACAACAACTGGAGTGGGAGTTGGAGTTGGAGTTCCGTAGTCCGCCAGTGCTAAATTAGCCTGGAAAGCGACTGCAAGAATGATCATTGATTGAAACATATTTTTTCCTTTGCGCACTTTTTTTGCTGCCCCTACGAGGCAGCGGTGCGACTTGTTTTTTAGTGCTTATAATTAAGCAAATCTATTCCGGCAAACTGTCATAGATTGAAGAAATACAAAATAGCTGAAACGGACTACCCGGTAGTCCATTACAGAATGATAATTTTTTTAAACAGGGAAGCGTTTTAGAGGGTTTTAAGCGGCGTAACAGTTAAAACTATGAAAAGTTTGCCTATAGTTGAAGAGATTAAGTGTCTTCGCCCAGCTCAAAGGAGCCATCGGACTGAATTCCAAAGCCATATTTTTCCAATTCAGTTTTTACTTTTTCGTAGGCGGGATCGCTCATTTCAAAATAGACGATTTGTAAGTTTAATCGGCCGGCCATTTGCCTTGGCGAAACTTGCGCAATTTCATTGTGCTGTTTGGTTAGTCGTTCTTTTTCTTCTTCATCGATTACAATTTCAAATTCGACTCCCTTTTCTTGAAGCATCTCGGTAATCGCATTGATGTCATTTAATCCAAACGGTCCAATTTCCATAAAATTTCCTTACCTTAGTATTCGGGCCTAACTTGCCTACAGAAATAACTTATTTTTGGTTTATTTGGCAAAGCCTAATTTTTGTACGGCGATAGCACGGTCGAATCGGTTTGATGTATTCTGTCCTAAGTATTTTTATTAACTGATTTTGAAACTTCGCAGATCTTTCTTGGTTGATTGTAAGTTTAGATCTCCAGCGGCCATGGATGGCCGGCTGTGGCTGATGAGACACGAAGTCGTATCTAAACTTACAATCAACCAAGGAAGAATACTAACATCGCTAAAAATCAGTTAATAAAAACTACTTAGCGTACTGTCGGGCCAACTCAACGAAAGTTCTGATCATTGCCCCACTTGCCCCTTTGCGCGGACAATAGTTCAAACGATTTCCCACACTCCAAGCCGTTCCAGCGATATCAAAGTGAGCCCAAGGAATTTCTGTATCAACAAACTGTTCTAGGAATGCGGCAGCAGTAGCACTGCCTGCGCCTTTGCTGCTAGAAGTGTTCGAAAGGTCAGCGTATTCACCCTTCATGTCGCCAGCATGGTAATCCGTCAAAGGCATATTCCAAACTAATTCACCAGAAGTTGTCGCTGCTTTTTCAATCTTGTTTTTTAGGGCCTGGTTACGAGTGAAATAGCCAGTGTGAATATTACCCAAAGCCATCACGATAGCACCCGTTAAAGTGGCGGCGTCGATAATCACTTGAGGCTTCTGTTCAGAAGCGTAGGCCAAGGCATCGGCTAGGATTAGACGGCCTTCAGCATCGGTGTTATTGATTTCAAAAGTTTTTCCATTGCGAGCCGTGTGAACGTCACCAGGCTTTGTAGCAGAACCATTCACCATGTTTTCGGTCATAGGTACAAAACATAAAACATTTACTTTTAATTTTAATTTAGCAATCGCTAACATCGCGCCAATTACGTTCGCGCCGCCACACATGTCATACTTCATTTCTTCCATGGCAGCGGAAGGTTTGATGCTGACGCCACCACAATCGAAAGTTAAACCCTTACCGACGAAGGCAATAGGTTGTTTTCCCGCAGCTGCGCCTTTGTATTCTAATATTAAAAAACGAGGCTCTTGGTCAGATCCCTGATTCACTCCCAGCAAACCGCCCATTTTTTCTTTTTTAATACGGGCTTTATCCCAGATAGTGGCTTTTAGTTTGGTTCCTTTAACTTCAGCCGCAACGGTGTCAGCGAAAATAACCGGAGTCATTAGATTGCCTGGCATATCACCTAAACGACGTGAAAAGTTGACTGATTCAGTTAAAATAAGGGCATTTTGGATAGCTGCTTTGTAACTAACATCAGCGGTTTTGCTAACGATTTCGATCTGAAGAGCTTTAGTCTCTTCCTTCTTGCCGGTTTTTAATTCTTTAAATTCGTAGGAAGCCAAAGCCAGACCTTCAACGAAGGCTTGAAGTAATACTGCCCCTTCTTTTTTGGCAGCAGTGATTCCATCAAATAAAATTTCAAAGTGAGAATTTTTGTAACTTTTAATTATGTTGTAAACAGTAGCACCAAGACTTCTAACCTGTTCGGCGGTTGGTTTTGATCCAAGACCAACAACTGATAAATTCTGCGCGTCTTCGTAATTGAATTTAAGAAATTTTACGGATTCATTTAGTTTCCCAGTAATTGTTTTATTTTCGATTACATCCGATAAGATTTTTTGTAGGCTGGCAGGATAAACAGATACTGTCTCTTTCTGACCCTTTTTTTGATTTTGTGAAAAAGTAATGACGACTTGTGAGTGTTTAACTGTCTTTGAAAGCTGAATGTTCAACATAATAAATCTCCTTATTGAGCGTTCTAAGGTAATAGCACATCGAGTCTGAAGTTCAATGAAATTTTATCTAAATAATTGCGAACGGATTGGACTTAAGTCGATTCAGAGTTTTCGACCTTGCGCCGATAATAAAACGAACCATATTGGTTACTAATGCAGAGGAGAAGCTGTGATTCCATACGTTATAGAACAGACATCAAAAGGTGAAAGAAGTTACGACATTTACTCACGATTATTAAAGGATCGTATTGTGATTTTGGGATCACAGGTTACTGACGACGTTGCTAATAGCATCATTGCTCAGGTGCTTTTTTTGGAAGTTGATAATCCCGAAAAAGATATCCACTTTTACATCAATTCTCCGGGCGGCAGCGTAACCGCTGGTTTGGCGATTTACGATATGATGCAATTTGTGAAATGTGATGTGGCAACCTATTGTATGGGAATGGCCGCAAGTATGGGCTCACTTTTGTTAACCGCAGGCACTAAAGGCAAACGATATTGTATGCCTAATAGCAAAGTAATGATTCATCAACCGTTAATCGGTGGCGGTGGTATTTCTGGTCAGGCTTCTGACATTGAAATTCACGCCAAAGAAATGATTAAAACAAAAAATAAGTTAACTGACATTTATGTAACTCATACCGGTAGATCGTTTGATGAGTTAACGAAAGCAATGGATCGTGATAACTATATGACTGCAGAAGAAGCCAAAAAATTTGGGCTTATTGATACAGTTGTTGAATTTAGAAAAACGAAAAATAAATAACTACTGAGTAAGTAAAGGATAGCAGAACATGAATATGATGAAAGATAGCGGATTGAAATGTAATTTCTGCGGTAAAAGTCAAAAAGAAGTTAAAAAATTGATTGCTGGACCTAACGTTTATATCTGTGATGAGTGTATTGAATTATGTACAGACATTATCGATGAAGAAAAAGAAAAAGAGACAGCTGTTAAGGGAACTTTTAAAGTTCCAAAACCAGAAGAAATCAAAACTTTCTTAGATGATTATGTTATTGGTCAGATTCGCGCTAAGAAAACTTTAGCAGTTGCGGTGCATAACCATTACAAACGTATTAATTCGGCTCCAGGCAGTAAAAAGAAAGAGGACGTTGAACTTCAGAAGTCCAACATTCTTCTAATTGGTCCAACTGGATCAGGTAAAACTTTATTGGCGCAAACAATTGCCAAAGTTTTAAACGTTCCATTTGCGATGGCCGATGCAACTACGTTAACCGAAGCCGGTTATGTGGGTGAAGATGTGGAAAACGTGGTATTGAATTTACTTCAAGCCGCTGACTACGATGTTGAAAAGGCGCAAAGAGGCGTGATCTACATCGATGAGATCGATAAAATCTCTCGTAAGTCAGAAAATCCATCAATCACTCGAGACGTTTCGGGCGAAGGTGTTCAGCAGGCACTATTAAAAATCTTAGAGGGTACAGTTGCGAATCTTCCGCCAAAAGGTGGACGTAAACATCCGCAACAAGAATTTATCCAAGTGGATACGACGAACATTTTATTCATCGTGGGTGGAGCTTTCGTAGGTTTAGATAAAGTTATCGAAGGCCGAACTTCTAATCGAATGA
>JAYVAZ010000040.1:0-4340 GCA_043750675.1 Pseudobdellovibrionaceae bacterium
GACTTTTATTGGCAGTTGGAAATCTCTGGCAGATAACTGGACAAAGATTTGCGAAAAAGCCAATAAAAGTCTGAACGAATTTTTTAGGATTTTCAGCATACTTTTCGTCCAAAGTTTTTAGTGCAGTTTCATATTTTTCGTTCTTTGCATAAGTTGCGGCTAAAAAATAGGTCAACCAAGGACTGTCGATCTGTGCATTATTATATAACTCTAACTTTTGTTCAAAACTGACTGGTGTGGCAAAGTAAACGCGGCCTAATAGGTAACCTAATAATTTAGTTTTTGGATTTAGTTGTCGTATCTCTTCAACCAAACCAATCACCTCAGGCGTCACGCCATCACGTCCGATTGTTCTTTTGGCCAGGGCGGCTTTGATATAAACGGTGTCTTCGATTTTGTTTGCGTAGGTCCATAACTGGTCTTCATTGGCCCAGACTCTAGCCTGTGACCAACTTTTATAAACAAAAAAGACTAAGATGATTAAAAAAACGGTTTGGGGTGTTGTCTTGGATTCAAAAAAACTATATTTTTTTGCCGAAGAACTTAATAAACTAAGTAAAACATAAACCAAAATCATAAAACCAAAAAGTGGCGTAAAAAGATAAGTGTCCCAGCCACCGTGATTGGTCAATCGAATCGTCATCATCAGAATGGGCGCCAGCGCAAAACAAAATCCAATCCATAAAAGACGTTGGCGAAGTGCGGTTTTAAACCATAATATTACCGCCGCTAAAAATAAAAAAATTCCCGCGAGACTTCGCGAATCAAAAAGTTCATAGGGTGCCGGGCTGGCCCAAACTGGAAAAACCAGCTGTAAAAAATATCTTCCTAGGATATGAAAACGCTTAAGTAGATTCAAAACGGATTCATCTAAGACTTTGTTCGAGCCTTCGCCCTGCGTGGCCATAAAAATTTCGCTTTTGTAGTAATCCCAGTTAATAGACGTCACCCAGGCGGCCAAAAGCAGACCAGGGATGAGCCAGTAAAAATGCGCTTTGAAAATATTCTTAAGTCTGTCGGGTGCTGGCGTAGCCGGGGCTGTAAGAATCAAAAAAATCACTGCAAATCCTAACCATAACAAATTAATTGGTTGGGAGAACAAGGATAAGGTATAAAATAAAACAATACTTAATCCGTAGATTTTAGATTTTTTGGAGTTTGCTTCTGCAGTCATCTTTAGTAAAAAATAAGTCGCTAATAATGTGAAAAGTCCGGAAAGGAGATGTTTACGCGAAGCCGCCCAAGCAATACTGGGAACGGTAACCGGGTGAACAGCGGTTAGCACCAAAACTGGAAAAATAAACTTTTCGTTTAAAATGGGAAACAGGCTTTTAGCAAACTTTAACAAACAGTAAAAAACCCAAAGACACCCAAACATTAATAGGAGGTTAACGAATTGCGAGTTGCGGTACCCCGTTAATTCTTCGACTTGGAGTTCTACCCAGTAACTGAAGTCCCTAACCGGTTGACGATCCAGGATATCGCCGGTGTTCATTTTTTCCATGTACTGTGACAGCTGAGAAATGTTTTTCAGGGGAAGGATCAAATCCTCGTCATCATAACTTAAGGTAGGTGCTTTAAACAGAACCGCGCTGTAGATGGCCAATAACAAAAACGAAATCAGTATAAAAGGAAGGGCTGCTTTGTTTTTAATCACTAACTAGAATTTTAGGTTGCGGTGCTTATTATTTGCAAGTGCAAAAAAATTAATTTTCTACATTGATATTGACGGTTTAAATGAAATTCCCATATTTTACAAAAACCTATGCCCACACAAAGAGATTACTACGAAATTTTAGGCGTCGAAAAAGGCGCGGATCAAGACTCGATAAAGAAAGCTTATCGCAAGTTGGCAATGCAATTTCACCCGGATAAAAATCCAGGTAATAAAGAGGCTGAAGACAAATTCAAAGAAGCCGCTGGTGCCTATGAGGTATTGAGTGACTCGGATAAACGAGCTAAATATGACCGCTTCGGTCATAGTGCTTTTTCGCAGGGTGCAGGTGGTTTTGGGGGGTTCTCCAATGCCGAAGATATTTTTTCCCAGTTCGGTGACATTTTTGGAGATTTTTTTGGCGGAGGAATGGGTGGCGGCCGTACGCAGAATCGTACGCGCTCACGTCGTGGTTCCGACCTTAGATACGTGACGGAAATTTCGTTAAAAGACGTTGTAACTGGTATCGATAAAGAAATCGATTTTGAAACTGAAGTGCAATGTAAAGAGTGTACGGGTACAGGGGCCGAAAAAGGTTCTAAACCCGAGACCTGTAAAACTTGTGCGGGTCGTGGCCAAGTAGTGCGGACGCAAGGCTTCTTTCAAATGGCTTCGACTTGTCCGACCTGTCATGGACAGGGTCAGACCGTAAAAAATCATTGCAAACCATGCGCGGGTTCTGGGCGAGTCAGTTCCGCGCGGAAAATTAAAGTGACCATTCCGGCGGGAGTGGATTCGGGAACCCGATTACGTGTGACTGGCGAAGGCGAAGGCGGGTTTAACAGTGGTGCTGCCGGTGACTTGTACGTCGAAATATCAGTCAAGGACAACGCCGATTTCGAGCGTGATGGGGATGATCTATATAAAGTGTATAAGGCCGATTACCTGCAAATGGTTTTGGGTTCTGATGTCACCGTAAAAACCGTTACTGGAGAAAAAGAAATCGAGATCCCTAAAGGGGCGCAGCCGGGCGAAAGAATTCGCATTGCCGGAGAAGGCATTCCTTCGTTAAGAGGGGCACGTCGTGGTGATCTTTTTGTTCAGTTGGAAGTCGAAATTCCTAAAAAGATCAGTAAAGAAGATGAGAAGCTATTAAAAGAAGTTGCCCAAAATCGAGGCATAAGCGTACAGGGTGATTCTAAGGGCTCGTTTTTCGGTAAGAAAAAGTAGGGTTTTTCTTTCTTTCTAGGTTTATTTTGGGTTATTACCTTGACGTAAAAGCGTTAAAACCCACATTAGTATTGTGAAAACAATGATATTTATTAATTAATTTATGGGAGTTAAAAATGGGTAAAATTATCGGTATCGACTTAGGTACAACCAATTCCTGTGTAGCCATTATGGAAGGTGGAGAGGCGATCATTCTTGTTAATGAAGAAGGCGCTCGTACAACTCCGTCAGTAGTTGCTTATGCAAAGGATGGCGAACGTTTAGTAGGGCAGATCGCTAAAAGACAAGCTGTCACTAATCCTGAAAACACAATCTATTCTGCAAAAAGATTCATCGGTAGAAAATTTACTGAAGTCAGCGAAGAGATCAAATTAGTCCCTTACAATGTGGTCGAAAAAGGTAATGATTGTGCTTTTAATATTCAAGGCAAAAAAGTTTCTCCTGAAGAAATCGGCGCAGCCGTTTTAGGTAAACTAAAAAAGGTAGCTGAAGACTATTTGGGTCATGAAGTCAAAGAAGCGGTTATTACCGTGCCGGCTTACTTTAACGATGCGCAAAGACAGGCAACAAAAGATGCCGGTCGAATTGCGGGGTTAGATGTAAAACGTATTATTAACGAACCCACAGCCGCAGCACTAGCCTACGGAATGGATAAGAAAAAAGAAGAAAAAATTATCATCTACGATTTCGGTGGTGGTACTTTTGACGTTTCTGTTCTTGAAGTTGGTGACAGTGTCGTTGAAGTTCGTTCTACCAACGGTGACACGCATTTAGGTGGTGACAACTTTGACGTAAGAATTTTGGAATGGTTGATTGCTGAATTTAAAAAAGACCAAGGGATCGATCTTAAAAATGATAAAATGTCGTTGCAGCGTTTAAAAGAAGCCGCTGAGAAAGCCAAGATCGAATTATCTACGGCGCAAGAAACGGAAATCAATTTACCATTTATTACTGCTGATCAAACTGGTCCGAAACATTTACAGATTAAACTCTCTAGAGCGAAATTTGATCAGATGACGGAAGACTTAGTAAAACGTTCGATTGAGCCTTGTAAAAAAGCTCTGGAAGATGCGGGCCTAAAAGCTTCCGACATTAACGAAGTAGTTTTAGTAGGTGGATCGACTCGTATCCCTGCCATTCAAAAAGCAGTGAAAGATTTTTTTGGAAAAGAACCTAACCGCACAGTTAATCCTGATGAAGTGGTTGCTTTAGGCGCCGCCATACAAGGTGCGGTATTGACAGGCGAAGTGAAAGATGTATTGCTGCTAGACGTTACTCCTTTGGGACTGGGTATTGAGACAATGGGTGGCATCATGACAACCATGATTGGATCCAACACTACCATCCCTACCAAGAAAACAGAAGTATATTATACAGCCAGCGATAACCAGCCCGGTGTACAGATCCATGTATTGCAGGGCGAAAGGCCGATGGCTAACCAGAATAAGAGCCTCGG
>JAYVAZ010000041.1:0-8377 GCA_043750675.1 Pseudobdellovibrionaceae bacterium
ATTCGATTCGCTTGGGTTACACGCAATTTGCTGTGGCCGGAGGAATGGAAAACATGACTTTGTCTCCGCACTTAATGGAAAATGCTCGCGCTGGTTACAGAATGGGATCAGTGCAATTACAGGATTCCGTTATCAAAGATGGGTTATGGGACCCCTACAATAACTGGCATATGGGAACAGCTTCAGAACTGTGCGCGAAAGAATACGGTTTCACTCGTCAACAGCAAGACGACTTCGCGGTTAACTCGTATAAAAAAGCGCAAGACGCCTGGAATGCGCAAATGTTTACGGAAGAAATTGCTCCGGTAGAAATCACGGATAAAAAAGGAACTACGAAAATTGAAAAAGACGAAGAACCTTTTCAGGCCAAATTCGATAAAATGCCAACCCTGCGACCGGCTTTCGACAAAGACGGTACGGTGACCGCTGCCAACGCAAGTAAGATCAATGATGGGGCCGCAGCATTGGTATTAGCTAGCGAAAGTGAAGCTAAAAAAAGAAACCTAAAACCTTTAGCCCGTATTGTTGCCCAAGCCACTTTTGCCCAGGACCCTAAATGGTTTACCACGGCGCCAGTGGGCGCGATTAAAAAAGCGCTGGCGAATGCGCAATTAAAAACTTCGGATATTGATCTTTGGGAAATCAATGAGGCTTTCAGCAACGTCACTATGGCCGCCATGAAGGATTTAGAAATTCCTGCCGAGCGAGTCAATGTTTACGGCGGAGCGGTCGCCATCGGTCATCCTATCGGCGCCAGTGGAGCGCGATTGTTAACCACTTTGTGTTACGCTTTAAAAACAAAAAATAAAAAATATGGTCTAGCAACTTTGTGCATCGGGGGCGGCGAGGCCGTGGCGATGATTCTCGAAAGAGTTTAATATGGGTAAAGTATTTACTGATGCCAAATCAGCGCTAGAAGGAATCAAAGACGGCATGACCGTTGTGTTAGGCGGATTTGGTTTGTGCGGGATTCCCGAAAATTCAATTATGGCATTGCGCGACTCCGGCGTTAAAAATTTAACCTGTGTTTCCAATAATGCTGGCGTGGATGATTTCGGTTTGGGTCTTTTACTGCATACCAGACAGATTAAAAAAATGATCTCTAGTTACGTGGGCGAAAACGCGACTTTCGAAAAGCAATTTATGAGCGGCGAACTAGAGGTGGAACTTTGTCCGCAAGGTACTTTGGCGGAAAGAATTCGGGCTGGTGGCGCGGGTATCGCGGGCTTTTACACCCCAACGGGAGTGGGAACTTTAGTTGCTGAAGGTAAAGAGATTAAAAAATTTGATGGTAGAGAATATGTACTTGAACGCGGAATCGTTGGCGACTTTGCATTTGTCAAAGCCTGGAAGGGCGACAAATTCGGAAATTTAATTTTTCGAAAAACCGCACGGAATTTTAATCCGATGGCTGCTACCGCCGGAAAAATAACTGTGGCCGAAGTGGAAGAACTGGTCGAGGTAGGAACTTTAGATCCTGACCAGATTCACACCCCCGGCGTTTTCGTAAACAGAATTTTTCAAGGCAAAGATTATCAAAAGCGCATTGAACAAAAAACTTTCAGACAAAACTAGGGAATCATATGCCATTAACAAGAGATCAAATTGCACAGCGAATAGCGCAAGAAGTGAAGTCAGATTATGTCGTTAATTTAGGAATTGGAATCCCGACCCTAGTAGCGAATTACATTCCGGAATCAATGAACGTCATGTTTCAAAGCGAAAATGGATTGTTAGGCATGGGGCAGTTTCCGTTAGAAGGAGATATGGATCCAGACCTGATCAATGCTGGCAAACAAACTGTAACTGCAGTTAAAGGCGCCAGTTTTTTTTCTTCAGCAGATAGTTTTGCCATGATTCGTGGAGGCCATGTCGATTTAACGATCCTTGGGGCCATGCAGGTAGACGAAGAAGGCAACATTGCTAATTGGATGATTCCGGGAAAAATGGTCAAAGGAATGGGCGGCGCGATGGATTTAGTCGCGGGCGCAAGACGGGTGATTGTAGCCATGCAACACGCAGACAAAGAGGGTCACTCCAAGTTAATGAAAAAGTGTGACTTGCCATTTACTGGCCTTAAATGTATCAATAAAATTGTTTCCGATTATGGTGTTATTGATGTAACTGCAGATGGATTTTTGTTAAGAGAATATGCTCCGGATATGACCGCAGAAAAGGTCGTAGCGGCTACTGCCGGCAGAATTAAAATCGCGCCTGACATTAAACCAATGAAGTTTTAATTTATACTCTTTTAGTATTACCGATCTTAGTCTTGGTTTGAAAAGCAAAACAAGACATTAACTTAAGTTCTCGTTATACTTTTTGATATGTCGGGAATGCGAAAAATCGAAAAAGATCATTATCTATTCCGCGAAGGCGACCCGCCTGACGCCATGTACGTGATTAAAAGTGGAAAATTCGCTGTTGTTAAATCAAAACAAAATTCCGAATTAGTTTTAGCCGAACTTGGCCCAGGCGCAATGGTCGGCGAAATGGCTTTCTTCGATAATAAACCTCGTAGCGCCAGTGTTAAAGCCACCAAAGATGGCGAAGTTGTTGCACTTCCGTATAAGGCTTTACATGCACAGTTCACTACGTTTCCAGAATGGTGTAAAGCCATTATGAGAACGGTGAACAACAATCTCCGTGATGCCAATCAAAGAATTAAGCAACTGGAAAAATCGGAAAGTGAACAGGGAGAATTGTTCTCCCCACATGTGATTACTAAGTTAACTTCGATTCTGAATTTAGTCGGCCATCGCTACGGAAAAATGAACGAAGAAGGTTTGCAAATTCCAGGAGGAATTCTTAGAAATTACACTATTCAAGTTTTCCAAGAAGCTACGCACAAAATGCAGAAACTAATGAATGCATTAATGGAACTGAAACTGATGTCGGTTGAAGACACCGGCGACGGTAGACAGAAAATTGTCATTTTTAAACCCGAAATTCTTTTTGCATTTTCCGAATGGTACAACGAATGGCTTTTCAAAAAAGAGTCGGATCGATTCGTTTTAAAAGAAGAAGAATTAAAGATGGTCACTGGACTGATCCACTTTGCAAAAAAACTTCCTAAAAATGACAAGGGCCAAGTAAATGTCAATTTGACCGAACTTCAGAATGAATCTATGAAGGAACTTGGCTACCTAATTAAAGTCGATGACGTGAATTCCCTGATTGAAAAAAAGATTACTGGGGAAAAAACAATGCACAACGGTTCGATCCTAATAATTGTACAGCTGGATGACTTGGAAAAGATTGCACCGTTTTGGTCAATTATTTACGCGCTTAAAAAAGTGACTCGTTAGGGCGGAAATGCGCGGGTTGTGCCTTATTTCAAACACCGTAATGGCATGTTTAAATCATTCTTCAACTGATGACCCCCACCCAAGGTAAAAACATAGACGGTATTTGTCTTGGTTCCATCGAAAATCGGCTGACCGTAAGTCATTACAACTTTGTCACCGGTTTTAGCCAAACCAAATTCAATCAGCTGTCTTTCTACCTGAACAACAACATCTTCCAAAGTTTTGTACGACTGAATGGAAAGCGTTTGCAGACCCCAAACCAATTCCAATCGATTCAAAGTATCAAACACATCGGTGACCGCAATAATCCGGGCTTTAGGACGAAATCCTGAGATCATAATTGCAGTCTTGCCAGTGGTCGTTAAACAAACGATCACCTTAGCATCAAGCTTTAAAGCGGAAAGACTGGCACTTCCAGCGATAGCGCCGGCAACGCTCAAAAATTCAGATTCTAGATTAATTTTATAATACTTTTCTTGATTGTTTTCCACTTCGGTAATGATCTCGTGCATGGTGCGGATACAATCGAAAGGATATTTACCACTGGCACTTTCCGCCGATAACATTAATGCATCGGAACCATCTAAAATGGCGTTAGCTACGTCGGTAATCTCAGCGCGAGTTGGTCTAGGATTTTCGACCATACTATCTAACATTTGTGTCGCGGTGATTACCGGTTTATTTAATTGATTACATAGTCGAATGATTTGCTTCTGAATTCCGGGCAAACGACTTTGCCCTACTTCAACTGCGAGATCTCCCCTTGCAACCATGATAACGTCACTAAGGCGCGTGATTTCTTCCAAGTTATCAATCGCCTCTTGCATTTCAATTTTGGCGCAGATCTTTATCTCGGGACATTTTTTATCAATTAAATCGCGCAACTTACGAATGTCTTTTCCAAAACGCACAAAACTAAGTGCAATATAATCAACCTTGTTGGCTAAACCAAACTCTAAGTCTTTCAAATCTTTTTCGGTCAAACATTCTACCGCCAGGGTTACCCCAGGAACATTCATCCCCTTACGGTCTTTTAATTTCCCGCCATAAATGACTTTTGCTTTTACATCATCACCGGCTACAGAGATGACTTTAAGTTCCAATAACCCATCATCCAATAAAATTTTCGTTTCGGGTTTTACGGAACTAGCCAATTCGGGAAAGTCGCTGGGAATTAAACCGTCGTCACCCATTACGTTTTTCATCGTAATAATCACTTCCTGGCCCTGAACCAAATTGATGAACCCATTTTTAAATTTGCCGACGCGAATTTTTGGACCTTGCAAATCTTGCAAGATACTTACTGGTGCCTTAAGTTCTTCAGACAAAGCACGCACCCAACCAATGACTTTTAAATGATCTTCATGTGTTCCATGCGAAAAATTCAGCCTGGCTACATTCATGCCGGCTCTTATGGCTTTCTCCAGGGCTTCTTTAGATTGGGTTGCGGGTCCTATGGTGGCTATAATTTTTGCGCGGCGGTCAGCAAGCATAATTTAAGATTTCTTTCTGATATCAATTCTCGACGCTAATTGAGCCATTTGCTCTTGATGCTTTTGTTGCATCCGTTCAATTTCACGTTGATGAGTTTCTTCTTGTTTAGCATACTTCATTTCGAACTTCATACTTTCGGATTCTTTTTCAGTTTTAAACTCTTTGCTTTTTTGATCAATGCGCTGACCATAATTAGCTTCTAATTTTTGCAACTCTTTGCGCTGCTGATCTTTCATCTCGGATACTTGTTCGTTGTGTAGTTTTGAACTATCTTCCAATTTACGGGCAAAGTCATCCTGCACTTGTCGTAATTTTTGGTTCATATTTAATCGAGTTTGCGCCAAAGTTTCAAACTGGGCATTTCTTTGATTGTCTAATCTTTCCGCATAAGTGTCTTTAATAGCATCCACATTGCCAGAATATAAATCGGTCAGCTGCTTCTGATTTTTTTCGGTTTCGTTTGTTAATTTCTTTAAATGCAGTTCTGCCCGTGTATTCACGTGGTCCAGCTCATTGACATGTTCTAATTTGCTTTGTTCTTGGAACTCATTGTTTCTGGATTTAGCCAAGTCCATTTGAAAACGATGATCTTTATATGTATTTTGCAGAATCTTGTCGGTTTTTTTTGCCGCCTCGCCAATCTTCTCGCGAGAACGATCGTTAACCACGTCGAATATTCCGTCTTTTTCCGCTTCTAGCAGTTGAATTCTTTCTTCGTATTGATTAACCACGTTTTTCTTATCCAAATCCCGAAGTTTTTTGTTTTTAACTTGGTCGATATTTTGAGTTTTCTTTAATTGCTGAATTTCACGCTCGGCCTGATCCAAATCGCCATCAATTCGCGCGCTGACCTTAGTTTTCAGTGACTCAAATGAATCCGCCAAGGCATCGGACTTTTTCTTTAGGGCATCGTTAAAACCTTTTGCCATTTCCTTACGCTCAAGTTGTTGAGTTTCATTTTTTAAAACCAGCGCTTGGTCATTATCAACTTCTTGGCGTTTGTACCCATCCATCCAACTATGCTCTTGGCGTTTAATTTGTGAACGGTAACCGGTATCTTGATTTTTCAAGCGAGTTTTATAAGAACTGACCGTTTCTTCCAAATCATGTCTGGCCTGTGCCGTTTCACGACTACGTTCGGTTTCGCCTAACTTCAATTCGTAATCATGTTTTTCATTTAAGCGTTTTGTGCGTGCCTGAATAGATTCTTTTACTGTATCTCGGGCCTCTTCTGCAAAGGTTTGGTATTCGCGATCGCGATCGGCTAAGGAATTTTTGAAATTCATCTTTAGCGCATCTTTTTGTTGTTCGTTAATGTCGCGCTCTTTAGTTAACTGATCCCGGTGCGCTTCTACAACGGCATTTTTAAAAGTTTCCCCTTCTTCCGCACGACGTTTTAATTGTTCGACATAAAGGTTTTTGATCTTGCCGATCTGCTTCTGCTGAGCAATATCCTTTTCATTTAAAGTTTCTTTATTTTTTCCGCGGATATCGTCAATTTTGTCTGAAAAACTAGATTCCACTTCGGATAATTTTTTGTCATAGGTCTCGCCAAGATCAGCTAATTGCTTTTTATGTTTCTTAATCAACTCGGTTTCTTTATCATTGTATTCTTCACGAGTTTTTCTAGATTCATCATTATTTCTTGAACGTTCTGATGCGCCGATAGAAGACATGAAACTCTCCTGTATGTTATGCACTTTTATGATAACATAATCTGAATTCCATATCCCATTTTATAAGAAAAACTAGGTCTAGGTTAGAGGTAAAGCTAGATTTAGATCTAGAAGAAATCAGCGCCCGTTGAGCGACTGCGAAAGAGTTTTTTTAAACGATCGTTCTCTTCCTTATTATCCAAAATTCTTTTTTTTCGTTCGTCTTGATCTTTTTCTTCACTAGCGATTTTCCTCTTCGTCACCGCAAAATAGTATTCAGAAGCTTGCTGCGTATTTCCCGCCCAAATCTCTTTAAAGAAGGATATATTCTTTTTGACTTCAGTTTCGCTTCCCGCAAACGGTGCCCACAACTTGATAAACTTGACCCATTGAATTGGTTCAATAACCCCTTCTGAAAACCGCGTATTGGAATACCCGTACCAATTTTGAAAACCTACTGGAGGTGAACTTAATGGTTGCGCTCTTTCCGGCCAAACAATTTCAGAATTAATGTTAAATATCTGTGATCTTGCCGCCGTAACCGTAATCATAATTTCGCCACTTGCCTTGAACTGAACTTGGTTGGTTTCGATTGTATTTTTGGAAAGTCCTTTGAAATAAAAGAGGCCTTCTAATAAACGAAAATGATTCTTTGAATAAAAAACTAAAATTGAATTTTTATCTAAATTCAAAACCGTTTCATCCTGTTCAATTTGATTACGGTGTAAGGATTTTACCGCACAGGGAAACTCGCCGGACTTAAAACATCCCTTTGGCTCGTCAACTATTTTTAGTGAATTAACTTTTTTTATTGAGTGTATTTCTTGACTGGCACTGGCTGAACCTAATATAAAAATCGTCGTTAAAAAAACAAAACAAACTACCCTCATAGCATCGACTTACTTTTGCTTAGTTTTGCATCAACTACGCCGCGCAACTTGGTATCTTTACTAAAGTTATCTCTTACCGTTTCGTAAACTTCGAAAGCCTCTTGATAGCGATTCTGCGACTCCAAAATTTCACCCATTCTTAACATTAAGTTCGCAGTGTAAATAGAATCCGGATATTGTGTCATCATCAGATCGATGACATCCAAACACTCTTTCGTTCGATTATTTAAATAGTAACTCTCAGCCAACAAGAATCTGGCCTCTAAAGTGTTAACCGATGCCGGATACAATTCAATTAGCTTCTTGAAAACTAAGATCGATGTACTGTAATTTTTCTTCATGAAGAGATCTTTCCCTTCAGCCAGAATTTTCTTCGACATATCAATGGGTTCAATACTTGCGGGAAGGCGCGTGGCTTCGGTTAACAAGTGAAAATTTTTGTCTTTTGAATCAAAAGCAGGCAGTCTTTCAGCGACTTCTTTTTTAAAATCGATCAACTGATACTGTAGTAAAGCCATCTGCAACTTAGATTGCTCTAGCTGTTTATTTTTGTTTTCAATCTCTTGTGATAAGTATTTTTCTGGACTGAAATATTGTCTTAGCTCGGCATAAAATAAAATTAGACCGGAAGTTAATGTCAAACAAAAAATAAGGAATAAATAGTTATGCCGTCGCATACCTAAGTTATCGGAATTTCCAATTGAAACATAAATAAAATCATCAAATTACTGTATCAATATGATGCGATAATTAATCCAAAATCTCTATTGACCCCTATACTTAAAAAACCTAGCATCAACTTCTAATTTTTTAGAGGGAATCAATGAATAAAGCCGAACTAATTGAAAAAGTCTCTAGCAAAACCAACTTCACCAAAGTCCAGTCTGAACTAATCTTAGACGCCGCTATTGAGATTATCCAAAGAACAGTGGCTAAGGGTGATGATGTCAAGCTGGTTGGCTTCGGAACCTTTACACGCCTCTCTAAAAAGCCTAGAATTGGCAGAAATCCTAAGACCGGAGCAACCGTC
>JAYVAZ010000042.1:0-1656 GCA_043750675.1 Pseudobdellovibrionaceae bacterium
AAACAAGAAACGAAAAAACAGATTTAACCGTACAGCAATACATGGCTAAGTATAGTTAAATAGATTTTGAATGTTTTTACTGAAAAATGTATCGATAACCGTCATCGTGTCGGCGCCAAAATCTGGTGACACCACCAAACAATAATTGACAACATTTTCCTCGCCTAGCATCCATGCCCCGCCAAATCCGGACGGAGGATTATCAGTTGCATTACCTTGTTCGTGACCAAAGCTTTTAACTTGAGGCGAGGACGCCGAGCTTCCATCATCTTTCTGGCAGCCGGCGACAAATAACATAGTTAAAACTAAAGACATCAATCTATTTTTCATGTGAACCTTCTTTTAAGCTAAGGGGAAACAACTGAATATTAAGTTTATAAACTTCCTGTTTTCGTTCTGATTCTAAAAATTGAGTTAATTTACGCCTAAAATCTCGAATGAGAGTCTTTGCTTCAGGAAGTAATTCGGGATCAATCGCCATCGTCATCGATGAAATATCCCGGTCTTCAATGGCGTCGCGTTCCAGCGAGATTTTCGCCAAATCAAGGTTGTCGGCGTGACTCTTTCTCAGAGTAGCGTTAGCCATGTCTGAAGTCGTTTTGAATGATGCACCCGTGGGCTCAAGTTTGCCTTTGCCATTCAATTTTAGCAGGTTCAACCGAACAAGTCGCTCTAGAGCGGGCTTGGCTTCTGAAATACGAATATTAAGGCGTTCGGCAATCCATCGAGGATCATCGTTAAATCCTTCAGTTTCGGCTAACGACAAAATCGCAAAGTAATACCAGTCCGAAATCATGTGGTATTGATCCATCTCTAATTGCAAATATTTGTTTTGTTCATTTTCCAGAGCCTTCTTGCTGCGCTCGATCTTGGTCAACCTTTGACGTTCAACCGGCGATAGGTTTAAACGTTCAACGATTTTTTGCGCCGTGGTCGCGGTGATCGTTCTTTTGCCGTTCATCATCTCTGATAAAGCAGCCGGGCCTAAACCTAACTTTCGCGCGTAAGCGCGCACCGAAAAAGCGGGGTTCTTTGATTTCAGCTTGGCGAAGCTCTCTACCAACAGAATTCGAAGATGGCTTTGCTGGTTTGCATTTTTATTTTTAGTTAATTCCATAAAGAATTAATAACCGCATCGGAAGAGTAATTCAAGCGGATTTGGAACAAAGTGTTCCAATGAAATAGGAACACTTCAGAAGTCGGTAACCCAAATTAGCGGAGGATGAACGAAACATCGATGATGAATACCTTACAAAGAGCCATTGAAGAGCTAATCTATTAAAACCTTCGGTTCTGAACCGCGCTGTAAATTTGATTGAGCTTTATGTTCAGCTGGAAATTTAAGAATCAAAAGATCAACGGCGCTTGCGAAGTCGAGCGCCGCCTGCCGTGCTAACAAGTCATTGTTTTACAATGCAGGTTTTGTCTATTCCGCTAAATCCAAAAGAAGCAGCTTTGTGCAGCTTTATGATTGCAGTTCGATCTGAATTAAATTCTAAAGCATATCTTATTAGCATTGCTTTGGGAAATTCACTGTCCGCTGGGTAATCTTCAGAAGTCGCTATGCTTTTTTTAGGAGATAAATTCAATTTCAATTCTTTGTCTGTAAAAGATGTTTTTAATTTGAAATCTACACAACCTACACATGATTTATCC
>JAYVAZ010000043.1:0-5636 GCA_043750675.1 Pseudobdellovibrionaceae bacterium
CCGATGGTAAGAATATCATTTACGTTAAAGTCATACCCAGCCATATTTAACACGCCAGAATTGATTGTAAAATCTTGGCCAACCACAGAATAATTTGTGTCTGCAACCAAACTAACTTGTGCAGCGCCGGTTTTAGAAACGACATGAGTGGTCCCTAGTAGCCGTGCGGTAGTACCAATGGTTAATGTCGTATTGGTAGCCCCGGTCATACTTAACGTGGCAGTGCCATTCTTTCCATAACTGCTAAAAATTACATTTCCTGAAGCATTAATAGTTCCGGAATTTACATTTCCCGAAGCGGCATTAATATCGGCAAAAGTTAAATCTCCTAAAACATTAAGCGTACCGCCGCTTAAATTATGGCTGGTCACATTTCCGCCAAAAGTAACTGCGTTGTAATTCCATGCACCAAAAGTATGAGTATGAGTCACGGAAGGAGTTCCTGTAAATATTAAGCTTGAAGTGCCTGGATCAACGGTTCCCGTTGTAACCGTATAAGATGACTTAAATAGAAGCGATCCCAAAAGGGACACAGTTCCACCAGTAGAAGCTATTTCTAAAGTAGGAATCCATCCCGCGCTTACTCCTGTTATTGACTGATTGGTGCTTCCTACCAACCTTATAACTACCGAACCGATTTTTCCTATATTACTGACTATCAGGTTTCCAAATAAATTGATTGTTCCCGAATTTACACTTCCTACCGTTCCGTTAACATCGCTTAAAGTTAAACTGCCCAATACAGTCATCGTTCCCGAATTCAAATTATGCGTGGTGAAATTTCCGGCAAAAGTCACGTTGTTGTAGGACACGGGTCCCACCACATAACTAGCCGAACTAGAATTTGCCGGCGAAAAATACATCGTAGAAGCTCCCGCATCTAACACTCCTGATGTAAAAGTATAATTATTGTATATTGCTAAGGTGCCAACTAAATATACCGTCCCACCCGTTGACGCAATTTCCAATGGAGGAAACCAAGTCGTTGTGGAACTTCCAGTAATAGTTTGATTGGTGCTTCCAATCGCTTTGATTAATCCACTACCGCCATAAGCATTCGTAGTAACACTTATACTTCCCTTTACGTTCCAATTGACATTATTAATCTTACCTTTGAAATCTAGATTTCCATTTACTACTAACGGCGAAGTGGTGCTGGTAATATAATCGTACCATCCACCGCCGGGCGCGGGCGCGGTAAGTTCAACATTATTAAATTCAAATCCTGCATAAACATTGATATTTGAGTTGGTGTGATTAGATCCCACCCGGTACATCGCAAAACTAATCAATCCACCATTGGTATTAAATGTCGTTCCGGCAGCTGCCAATAGCACATTCATTACCGCACCATTCCCGGTTCCACTTCCTAAAGTCAAAGTTCCTGAAGGTGCGGTAAACGTTCCTTGATTTAATTCTAAAGTATAAACGGTTAAATTAGTTCCGGCCCCAGCCTGGACGGTACCCGATGCCTTGTTGATTTTAATAGTCTCGGAAGCCACCGATGCATTTGTGTAAAAATAATTTTGCGAGCCGGCACCAACCAAATTAATGATTCCGCCACCCGTTCCATTATTTTTATTCAAATAAAGATCACCACTAACATCCACCGTTGGATTAACGATGTGTCCGTAATTGTAGTAACTATTAGCTACCGTAATTTTGTTTGCATTCATTGCGTTTAAATAACTGTACCAACCCCCGCTAGTAGCATTGGTGTTAAACTCCAAATCATAAACTGTAAATGGAGAGATATAATTTAATTCTGCAGTAGCGTGACAAGAACCACCACTACGGCCCTGAATCACTTTAAAACGCCCGTTATTATGATTAAAAGTTCCGGCCGTATAATCCAGACTTCTTACCGTCGAACATGAATTGGAAAGACCTAAACTTAAGGTCCCCGAAGTGGAAGTAAAAATTCCGCCGGCTAATTTAAAATACTGCGTAAAACTAATCGCACTGTTTCCTCCAGCAAATGTTCCGCCATTCTGTTGCCAACCGCTGGTTCCTACGGTGAAGGAAACTCCTGTAGGCTGAGTGATAGTTCCCGTATAGGTAGATTCAATTCGAAAACCTTTCACGCTTAACGCCGCAGGAATATTCACATTACAATTTGCTCCGACACACATCCCATTAAAAATCGCGATATCACTGGCACCTGGAATGGTGTTGTTTGTCCAATTGGAAGCAGTATTCCAGTTATTGTCTGCTGCATTGCCAGTCCAAGTTATTCCAATCGTAGGACCGCAGGAAACTTCGCCGGTGATAACCGTACTTCCCGCGGTAACTGCCCCGCCATTACAAATCAGTTTACCGGCGGCTCCTACTGTCAGTACCCCGGGTACCGTTAACGCAAAACCGGCCAAATTGAGAGTTCCGGTTTGCAAAGTCAGTGCTTGCGCTGCAACCGGCAACGATAAGGCATTCGCCAAGTTCATTTGATCAGCGGTAGTGGATTTATTAATGGTGAATGTCGAACCGGGAATTCCCGCCGAAGAACCTGCATACGAAATCGATTTTGGGCCCGAACCAATTGAATTAATAACTGCGGTACCGCGGTAACCTTGAGTTGTGATGTTGATATTTCCTTTGACTAAAAAAGTGCCATTATTCAACGGCTGGCTAACATAGCCTCCACCAAAGACATCACCTACCGTTAAATCGCCATCGACATTCACGGTGGCACCGCCAAAATTGTAAGTCGTGTAATTTCCGATCACTCCAAAATGATTGTAATTTACGGCTCCAGGAACAATGTTACAAGTCATGCCATAACCACAAAAAATATTTAAAGTTGATCCCGTGACCGTAAAGGTCCCGACCGAAGTTAAATTATAAACGTAAGATGCACTCACCGGCCCCGAAAGGGTTACGTTATTTGAACCGGCCGCAATATTTAATCCCGGCATATTCATTCCGGCAAGCCCAGTAATCGTTTGGCCTGCAGCATTTCCAACGATATTGATAACAGCCGTACCCCTGTATCCATTATTGATGACTGTAACATTTCCACTGGCATTAATATTTCCGTTATCTATCGGTTGGCCGGTGTATCCCGCACCATACGTATCTCCCATACTTAACAATCCACTGACGTTCATAGTGGTCGCGGCTAAATTGAACCAAGAATAATATCCAGCGAAGGTAACGTTATTGAAGGCCGACGAATTCGTGCTGACTACGCAAGTCAGCGCATAGGTGCAACCTAAGTAAAGGGTTCCTGAATTGTGTTGAAAGACCGTCGCTCCGGTTGCAGAAAAACTTCCTGCGTTGACTCGTAAAATTGCACTGGTCGATTGAAAAGTTCCAGCCGTAATTAATAAACTATTTCCGATGGTGATATTAGCATTACTGCCGGTAAAATTTCCGGCCCGATGGGTCCAACCCCCAGCCGCAACGGTCACGGCTATCCCTGCATTTTGCGTGATCGTACCGACGTAACTGGAATTCGTGAACAAGCCCCGAACACTGACTGCTACATTCATCAACGGATTACAATTTGTAGAACACTGATCGTTAAAGTAGATAGTATTTGCTGCTGTTGGCACAACTGCGCCCAGCCAATTAGCGGCCGTATTCCAATTGGCATCTCCGCCAGCCCCTGTCCACGTAAATGGTATTTGGTAATTAATCGTTACGGTACCGGTTGCGGTTCCACCGCGTTTGTCAGTAACGACATAGGTAAAACTGGTTGATGCGGAAAAATCATTGGATGGAAAGTAAGTAAATGTTCTTCCACTTTTAGTAATCGTACCCATTGTTGGATTTGTATTTGATTGTATCCACAACGTATCGGCATTGGCATCGGTATCATTACTAACTACATTTATTTGTACGGCTGCAAAGCTTGTTAAATTCACAGTATCGTTATTGGCAACTGGGGCCACGTTCACATCGTCAGTGATAGTTACTGTGTGCACAGGAACATCCACACCCGCACGGGCATTGGTTGGCGTGCCTAGACTTACAATGATCGTCTCTGCACCTTCGGTTAAATTATCACTGTAGATTCTGATCGGGATACTTTGGGTAGTATTGCCAGCTGTGACCACAGCGTTGCCTGAAGCCAAGTTATGATCAACTCCACTGGTTGCCGTACCAGTTACGGTAAATGGCACGGTGACGTTTTGTGGGTAGCTGTTTGAAAGTTGTAGTGTTGCGTTTATAAGACTGAGCGAATTTGATTCCTCTTTATAAATAATATTTACGTTATCTAGTACAGCGTTATATTCTTGTAAAATCCAATCCGCAGTTCGCTGTGTGTTTGAAATTTCTAACTGGTCAAATCCTGCCGCTAGGAACCGCTGATCTGCAGTTGCAAAAGCGACCTGTACCCAATAACGTTCTGATCCTAACGCTCTTAAGTCAGCCGCAATATTTCCACCAGTTCCTGTACTAGAAGTATTTCCTACATATACGCCGTCTACATACAATGAAATAACATTCCCAGCGTTTCTTGATACCGTATATTGATGCCAGTTTCCATCATTTACCACAGGGCCTGTTAGCGTAGCGTAGGCTCCTCCTGTTAAATCTTTTACTACTAAATTAATGGCTCCGTTTACTGAGGTAACTCCATTATATCCAATATGCATATCGATAATTGCTTGACCCGTAGACGAATTTCGAAAACTTAAAACAGGACCTTCTACATCTGTAGTTTTAAACCAGACCGTCATTGTAAATGCAGTACTTGCGGCAAAATTTAACGAAGCATCATTGCCGATATCTATCCAATCATCCACACCATCTGTTTGTACTCCGGCTCCCACAGCCCCTGATATAAAACTCATTCCAGTTCCGTTGGTATTGCCGGCAGTAGCGTTATTACCTAACGACGCAGTCAATGTTACCGAATTCGCAATGGCAGCCCCAGTTGTGCCTTTTAAATTTAATACCTTTGCAAAACTATTTGACCACGTGTTCGAAGCACTTTGCGCATCACTGGCCACGCCGTTCCCGTAGTACATCCAAATGTTTGTTACTGTAGGGCTTGCTGCGATCGATGGAACTTTGACCCAAACTAGCGATTCACCACTTGTGTTCCAGTTTTCTATTTCATATGCCAATATAGTGCCGGCACCATCAACAAACCGTAGATCTTGAGCCGCGGCTTGAAAATTTGCATAATTGATCTTGGTGGAATCTAGCTTTACAAGTAAAGGAAAATTAGTAAGTGCCGTGGTCACAGGAGTGATTTCGATCTTTCGGCGCTTATCCCATGCGTTCATACCAGCATGCCAATCAGACGCAAAAATTCCATTGGCCTCGTTCGCACCTTGCGATGATAACGTAAAATTAACGGTCGGTTGTTTGGGCATCAAGTGATAAAAAAAGTTCTGCGTGTTTCCGATGATCGAAAATAATAAAATCAATAAAATAAAAGATCTTTGCAGAATTTTACTCAAACGCTTCCTACTGAAAAAGGTAATTATATTGATTGGTTAATTACACGCTTCCAACAATGTATATCGGTAAATTTCGACCAAAACTTCAACGATAACTTAGGATAGATGGCTCGAACTGAGACGGTCACGTGCTTACCGGTAAATAAATGTTACTAAAGGATTTCTTCTTTTTGTTCATTTATCCTGCCTTTTTTAGATTATCGGTAGCTTGCAACATTTCATTAA
>JAYVAZ010000044.1:0-2458 GCA_043750675.1 Pseudobdellovibrionaceae bacterium
CGCAAGAGATTCCTTGATAATCACAACATTTAGCTGGAGTTGTTGTGCTGCTACTTGAAATAAACTGTTCGATAAATTCAAAGTATTTTCCGCCGACGCCACGTTCTTTAAAAGCGGCTTTTGCTCTTTTAACTTTATTTTCCAAATCACGAAGATCACCCTTAGCATCACGTAAATCTGATTTTAAATCTTTTTGCGTCGCTAACAATCCATCTTCACCGTAAAGTTCATCTTGTACGTCGAATACGCCATCGCCGACCTCAACTCCACCCGAACATTGAGCACCGCCCATGTACATTCCGGTTCCCCATTGAGCGTTGACTTTAGTTGAAATCATCATTGAAGTAAGAAGTGTAAACAAACTTACTAAAACAAAGCGATTAGAAAAATGCATCATATTGACTCCATTCAATACTTTACAGGGCAAATCCTATTGCCTGAAACCATAGCTCATCTTACACTAACTTTATTATGAAACCTACGATTCTTTGCATTGATGATGAAATTGATAATTTAGATGCGCTAGAACGCATTTTTAGAGCGCACTTTACCGTACTAAGGTCCAACTCAGGAATTCAAGCATTGAAGCTTCTAGACGAATATCAAGGGATCATATCGGTTATTCTTACCGATCAAAGAATGCCGGAAATGACTGGTGTGGAATTCCTAAATGCAAGTATGAACAAGCAACCACATTCAGTACGAATTTTATTAACCGGTTACACTGATATTCAGTCTATAGTTTCTGCAATTAACGAAGGAAATATCTATCGCTATTTAACGAAACCCTGGGATCCTGTAGATTTATTGAAGACGGTTCAAGAAGCCGCGGAAAAATTTAATCTGCAGCAAACACTAGCTAAAAAAAACCTTGAACTGGAAATAGCCAATAAACAACTTTTAAGCCTAGATAAAACTAAAACTGAATTTATGATGCTGGTTAATCATGAACTTCGGACTCCACTTACCTCATTAATTAATTACCTAGAAGCACTGAAAGAAACCTCGCCTAGCGAAGAACAAAAAAAATATATTAGTAGAATGGACGAGGCTACCAGAAGATTTCACCAGTTGATTGAAGATGTGATTACAATAATCAAAGCTGAAACCGGACATTTAAAATTAAACAAAAAAATGTTCTTGGCGGAAGAAATAAAAAATAAAATAACTTCCGAGTTCAGCGCCAAGCTGACAGCAAAAGATCTGACTTTATCCTGGGATCAAAAGATAAAAAGGATTTTTGCTGACCCCATACATATCCAAAAAGTCTTTTCATGTTTGGTAGATAACGCAATTAAATTTGCAAACAAAGGTACCGAAATTAATATCCAACTGGTTGAAGCTGGAGACCAAAAAGCTTTAATTTCGATCGCAAATATTGGAAAACAAATCGAAGAAAACGTTTTAGAGAAAGTGTTTGAACCCTTTTTTATTGATGAAAATATGTTAAATCACACCACCGGGATTGGATTAGGTTTACCCATAAGCAGAAATTTAATCGAACTTCACCAAAGCCAAATCAAAATTGAAAATATCGGAAACGGAGTCCGGTTTTCCTTTGAAATTTCTTGCGCTTAATCCGGTTCGTAAACTAAATCCGAATCCGAATTTACCCTATTAAAGAAGCCATCTAAACCTGTGAAGCCGGTACAAACTGCATCAATACTCCATCGGGGTGTTTATGTCTAAAGTTTTTCTTATTTTTCTTTGTGCTTACTTTTACTCGTTATCTGGCTTCGGAAAAGAAGTGAACCTATTTGAGGGGCAGAAAATTTTAATGAAGGCCAGCGGTCCCTTGGTTGTTAATAAATTAGAAAATTTAAAAATTACCGACCTAGGAAGTAACTATGAATTATGGGGAAAGAAAAAGGGCACCTCATTGATTCGAATTGCAGATGAGACCTACGATATTCATGTTCTAAGTCTTCGACAACAAGCTACGTATGATTTCTTAAAAATGAAAACAAAAAACAAATTTGGATTAGTAACCGAAATTAAAACTGGCGAGATCTTGCTAAGCGGTTTTTTATATGATCGTTTGGTTTTCGAATCCATAATTGCCCATTGCCTAAAATTAGAATGTGAATACAGCAATCAAGTAAGGCTGGATAGGCCTATGGAACAATTCCTAAAAGAAAAATTTAAACTTGATCTTAAGAAAAATCATCTCAACGAAATAAAATTCAATCTCAAAAATTTCACCGCCTACGTAAAGGAAAAAACTCCCAACTTAGCCGAATACAAAAAATTGGCCGGCGCCTATGGATTTCAACTTAAAAGAGACGCCGCCATTTTAGAGCTTGAACCAATGATCAAAGTTCAAATCACCATTGCTGAAATTAAAAAAAGCTATACTTTGAAATATGGTATTCGCTGGCCCAATGGATATGCAGCGCAAGTACTTCCAAACATTACTGATCCGATCACTTTAAATTTAGAAGCGCTAGAATCAAAAGGC
>JAYVAZ010000045.1:0-2127 GCA_043750675.1 Pseudobdellovibrionaceae bacterium
GACATGAAAATAAAAATTAGGAATTGCATGTTGAAGGACGAATTCGTCACCCAGTAAGTATTTACCTTCCCAACGTGCATGCGTAACTTGTTTTTTTGCGCTGTCTTTATAGTCAGCTTCTGAGAAAGAATTTAAATAAGTAACCACTTGTTCAATGCGAGTTCTTAATTCGGCCATTGTTTTTTCATTATCGGCATGTATCGGTGCTTCTTTTCCCGTTAAACGAGACGCGCATAGTTTTGCAGTGTCGCAAGCGATTTGAATTTGTCTTGTAAGGTTGAACTGGTCCGGAGCTAAACGGGCCTCCATTAAAACTTCAGGTTCAAATTTTTTAGTTTGGGCATATTCCATGCCTTTTCCTAGTAAGTGGTTCAAGTTTCTTAGCATTTTTGAAAATTGTGGAATCGTTAATTCGTATAACATAAGATTTCTCCTGGTTGGTTAAGCGATACTAAGCCTTGACCTTTTTGCGAGTCAACTCAATATTATAGATAGGGGATTGAATCAACAATGGTCACACCAAAAAGTTTTTTACAGAAGCAGTTAGACCATCAGAAGTTTCTTCATGTCGTCGATTACGTGCGCAAAGAATCTTCGGGAATCAAAAAACTCAGTACGACAGAAATTTCCCGAACGAACAAATTTCTAGCCGGAAAACAACATGATGATGATTACGAACCTTACCGAATAGAGGCCGTGGACGTCATTTTGCCGGATGGACGCGTGGTTCAATTTGCGGTGATTTCCAACCCAATGGCTAAAGCCCGCGATATCATAGGCACTTCACTTTTTATGAGCGGAAATGGCCAAGGGATCGAAGGCGCGGCCTACGCTTATTTGGAATTTGTGAAGGCACATTTATTTAAAGTCGCCAATCGCCGCACGGCTGTTGCCGCAGCACTTTGGGTGTTGCTAGTGTCGGGGTACGATTGCGATGCCGAGAAGTTACATTACATTCCTTTGGGCGATGTACGTGAAAAAGATCAAATTAAAGAGATTGAAAAACAGATCGCGGCATTAGCTTTTAAACCCTGATTTCCCAAATTGAGACGAGTTTTAAAATACGTGTTTCTTGGTTTTAGAACCTGAACAAATATGTCGATAAGTGACTGTTCACTTTAAGGGGATATCATGTCTTCGGATGATTCTAGCTGGGAAAAAATTCTACAAGATAAAATCCAATCGGCGACGCCTTTGAGCGAGTGGATTTCTAACCCCATTTCCAATGAAATTCCTTATGCAGTGGACCTGTCTAATCATCATCTTCATGACCAGGTGTTGAGCGAAGTGAGGCAAACTTTTCAGGAGTCTGTAGTTGCTGATCATATTATCGAACATTTATTCCCGCAGATAGAACCATCCTCTCTTGCCGCACCTTTGCCGGAAGTGAACCATAGTTTTCAGTACGCCAATCCCAGCATAGAAGCGTTTCAGGCATCGGGAACGTATCAGCAAGACTCTGTACCTGACCAAAATTCAAATTCGTTTTTAGATACCAATCAAAGTCTGCCAGACTTTGGGGTAGATCCTGCGGAACCTTTCTATGAACCACTATATGAACCACAAGAACAACAAGCACTGCAAGAGTCAGTGGATGCTTTCCCACTTCCGAACGAAGTTCATTTGCAGTCGAACGATCAATATCATTCCATTCCGCGCGAAGAACATGATCATATGCAAGTGACCAGAAACCTGTTCGTTGCGAACATGAAAGAAGGTTATGATAGTTTTGAACGAGAGCGCGGTCTGGAACAGGCCCTAGATGATCAAGCAGATGGATTGGCATTCAAGCTTGAACAAGAAATGCAATCACACCATATTCCATCGCATGGGGATAATGGTGAATTCTAGCCGCAAAGATATTCTTATTATCGGTGGCGATTCGGATCACAACATTTTAAGACTAGTTCTTCGCTGCAATCAGCTGGGTCTTTCGTTTCGGGCGATTCTAGTTGGAAAATCAAATACCCCCGAAGTAACCGTAGATATTGATAGCGCGGCGTTAATTGTTGATAATGAACGAATCGAAGCGAAGTCGGTTTTCATTCGGCCCAATGTTTTTGAATATCTCGAAACCAAGGATCAAAATTCCTTTTACAAAGCCGAAGCTTGGTTTGGGTTGTTTAT
>JAYVAZ010000046.1:0-4149 GCA_043750675.1 Pseudobdellovibrionaceae bacterium
TGCCTTTCAAAAGGTCGGCAATTTCATATCCGCTACCGTCAGGAAGATGGACATCTAATATGGCCAAATCGAAATTTGTGTTTTGGATAAATGTTTTCGCCTGCGCAATATTTTGAGCCCATTGCACTTGATAATCTTTAGTTAACCTTTCGGTCAAACCTTCTCCCAATGATTTGTCATCTTCCAAAAGTAAAATGTTTTTCATTAGGATTTTGCTCCGGCCAGATTGCCTTGAATGATAACCTTATTTGTAAATCGGGGTGAACTGACAAATTCATAATCCCCATTCATTTTTTGGAGAAGTTTTTTGGTCAAATGAAGACCTATTCCGTTGGTTTGTATCGTTGGCCCGTTTTCGGTAAAACTTTGTAGAGGGTCAAGACCCACCAGATTAGGGGAAATATTCAGGCCTTTGCCGTTATCCCAAACTTCAATTTCCAGCTGCCGATTCTTTTTTTCAATCACATTGATCGTGACCGAATTGGCTTCTCCATGAATTCGGGAATTTTGTATAATGTTTCGAAACACAACCAAAACGGCGCGGTGATCACCCAACAATCTAGCATCTTTTTTTAAAGTAAAATTGATTTCTACAAAGTCAGAGCGTAACTGTTTCAAAACGTCACTAAGAAGGCATTCTTGGTTTTGTAAAAGGCGGTCATCAAGACTGGCCATCCATAAAGAATTTTCCAGCTGCAAATCTAGACGTTGTACATTCTCCAACAATGATTTCAACTGCGGTAAATGCTGATGACTTTCCTCTAGCAGTTCTGACTGCAATCGAAGTCGTGAAATCGAAGTTTTTAAATCATGCGCAAAGTGCGAAAAAAATAGTTTAAGGCGTATGTGCCTTAATTGGTGAGAGCGCGTGTAAAATAGTAATGCTCCGCCGCCTAAAAGCACTACGAAAAATAGGAAGCCGCCTTCCCATAAAATCATGTGGTAAGTTTTTTCGTTGGTGGCATTATTTAGTCCATACAACCACCACCAGCCGACGAGGCTGGCGGTAAATATCAGCCAGAAACTGGCCAAGATTATCGGACCGCTATTTTTCAATAATGGCCGTCTAAACATTAGCCGCCTCAGTCAAAATTTGAACTGTTTGATCTAAAATTTCGGGCGAATGTGCGAAACTAATGAAACCCACCTCATACGCATTTGGCGCTAATTAAATTCCCTTATCCAGGGCCCTTAGAAAAAGCCCCTTAAATAATTCAGATTGATTTTTTGGTAACTGACTCACTTTACGGATAGGTTCTTTTGATTTCTGATGGATCCAAAACAAAGAACTATGGCTAATGATCTCTAAGTCTAATTTGGAGCGATCAAAATTTGATTGTAATTTAGCCGAAAAGGTTTTGGTTCTACTATTGATCGTAGACCAAACATTTTCCTCTTTCATTTTTTTCAAACTAACAAGGCCGGCGCGCATTCCTACTGGATTGGCACTTAAAGTTCCAGCCTGATAGACTTTCCCTAATGGCGCAACGTGATCCATAAGATCTTTTCGGCCTGAATAACAACCTACCGGAAAACCGCCGCCAATGATTTTACCATAACAAACCAGATCAGGCGTGATTCCGGTTTCGCCGACCATACCTTCTAGTCCCGTTCTGAATCCCGAAATGACTTCGTCAAAAATCAGCAACGTTCCATGCTGTTTCGCTAACCGCGCCACTTCTTTTAGAAAATCTGGAGTCTGTATGAGTAGTCCGTAATTAGCGGGCAGGGGTTCTATAATTAATGCGGCAATACTGTCTTTATTAGCATTGAAAACGGCTTCTAAGGCTTCCAAGTCATTAAGTGGGCAAACCAAAGTATGCGCCGCCACTTCCGGTGCCACGCCGGCGGAACTTGCTGCCGATTCACCAGCTAATCCACTTCCGGCTTGCACTAACAAAGAGTCCACATGACCGTGGTAGCAGCCTTCAAATTTTAAAATTTTAGAGCGGTTCGTTGCAGCACGGGCGACGCGTAGGGCACTCATCACCGCTTCAGTACCCGAAGAAACAAATCTTACTTTTTCGCACCAAGGTAATTGCGAGGTAATCCATTCGGCAAGGTCTAACGAATAGGGCTCGCAGGCGCCGAAGGTCCATGCGATATCAATCATTTCCCGAACGGCTTTGGAAACATCGGGATCCCGGTGACCCAAAATCAAAGGACCAAAACTCATACAATAATCAACATACTTTTGATTTTCTACGGAAGTCAGATAACAACCTTCAGCCGATTTGAAAAATAATGGCGAACGATCCAGTCCTTTAAAAGATCTTACCGGTGAGTGCACGCCACCTGGGGTTACTTTTTTCGCTCTTTCAAATAAGGCATCGGATTCAGAATGCAAAGATTTTGTAAACATAAGATTTCCTTCCGCGAGCACAAGTCTATTCAGTTACTTTGGAGTTGGCCACAATATTTTGATTTCCGAATAGGTTTTTTTAATTTCGTCAAAAGTATTTCCGGGGCCGCAGTAATGCTGCTTGCTAAGAATTTCCGGTTGTCTAGTCACAAAGAAGTTAAAAAGCGTCGCGCTTTTCCAATAAAATTGATTGTCGACAAGTGGCTGAATAGTACGATTCGTCGCTACCAGCAAATAAGTTACCAAGGCGCTTTCATCTTGCGGTGCCTGATTATGAGTTAATTTGATCCATTTAGTTTCCGGAAGTAAAATCGAAAGTCTTTTATCTTCTTTTTCGCCCAAACTTTCTTGGCAACCATTAACCCAAAATCCTTTTTCGGCTAATTTTTTCCAAGTCGCTAAACCTGAGGTCCAAATATACTTCGGTTGCTTCAGTTCTTCAGGCCAGGCGTCAGCGTGTGCAACAAAGTAGGCGTTGTTATGTGCCAGTTGGAACGCGTCTTTAAGTAAGGGAGCTTTTTGTTTATCGAAGGCATCAGCTGACTTTACGATCGTAATGCGATCGGTTGATTTTATGACTGCTGCCGGATCCGGGTAGATTTTTGGATCGACCAGCGATTTTGAGTCCAGCACAACTCCGGCATCAGTCAATCCTTTAAGAAATTCAACCTTCCCAAATTTTTTATGTAAATGAGTCACCCCAATTTTTTGGTGGCAACCACCCCCATAATCGGCCAGCCGGTTCCGTTCAGATACAACGCAATCGAAAGTTTCTTGATCATTGATTTTTAGTAACGCTGCTTTCACGTCCACTCTTGAAGATTTAATTTCAATCGCCAAAGCACCCTGGGCAGCGGCGCTGGGATTTTCCGTTAACGGTAGAACCATCCAATGGCAACTATCCAAAGAGTCAGCTAAAAATTCCTTTGTCGACGCAAACTCCATTTGTTTTGCCGAAAGCAACCGATCCAAAGCGGCCTTGGCCAGAACCAGTCCATCACAATCGGGATCTTCCTGCATTTTGCGAACACGGGTTTGTACATTTCCACGCACGGGATTAAACCGAATGATTTGATTTCCAAAAGGCAAAAAGTCGCGAAGAAACGGAGTTAAATTGTAGTTTCGTCGGGGCGAAGAGGAAAATACATTTACAGCTAAATGCTGTTTTAATTTTGGAATCGAAGACTTTTTAAAAAGTAACAAATCGCGAATATCGGCGCGGGGCAAAGTGGCGACTACTTCAGTCTCAGGACGATTCTGGATCGGCAAATCTTTCCACGAATGGACAACAAGGTCAGCTTTTTCGGAAATCAAATCCTGATAAAAATCTTCCGTGAAAACACCACGTTCTGGCATCTGCCATAATGGATCAGTGAGGTTTTTGTCGCCTAATGATTCGCGAAATTGAAATTCTATTTGAATGCCGGGGAATTGTTCTTTCAATTTATCGGCAACTAAATAGGCTTGAAGTCGGGCTAACTCACTTTTACGAGAGGCCAACTTTAAGAGCATAGGTCTTCCCAACCGAACGGTCGATGCAGGCTAGCAGAATAAAATTCTTCGACGGCCATTTCAGTTGCTTTTTGGCACTCGGGCAAAACCTGTTTCTGTTCCATTTTGATTTTTTCGATTTCTTGCATGACCTCAAATAGCGAGATGACCTTCGGATGTGATAATTGGGTATGTCCACGAAGGTCTATAATCACTTCGGTTTTTCGATCCTGAAGAATCTTTAAAACAACGTCATCATGCAATGGTGCTGCAATAATATGCACATTTGTTTTAAC
>JAYVAZ010000047.1:0-1706 GCA_043750675.1 Pseudobdellovibrionaceae bacterium
AGCGCAGTTGTTGTTTAAAACAAAGATTTCATTTTGCTCATTTTTAATATAATGATCTCTTTAGAGGGCCGCAAATATGCGGCCTTTGTTTTTTGGTCGCATTTTTGCGGCCCAGGTTTTTTAGTCGCATATATGCGGCTATTGTTTTTTAGCCAACAACAGGAATTCTATGAAGACCATCGAACTTGCTCGAACCACCCTCAACCTCCCTATACTTTCACATCAATTCGGTAATAGCGGAAAAAAAATTCTGATTTTAGCCAGCGTTCACGGTGACGAAATCGAAGGCACAGCATTAGCGCGAAATTTACTTTCTGTATTCATGAAGGATTTCAATTACAAAGTTCAAGTGCATCTGATTCCCGAATTTAATCCAGAGGGAGTCCTATTAAAAACCCGAATGAATTACAACGGCGTAGATTTAAATCGCAATCTTCCCACCTTAGATTGGTCCGATACATTTACTACCCTTCGCTATTTCCCGGGGCCCTACCCATTAAGCGAGGTTGAAAATCGAGCCTTAACTCAACTAATCGAAAATGAAAAATTTGATTTTATAATTAGTCTTCATTCTTGGAAACCTCTGATAAATGTTAACGGTCCTAGTCTCCCGCAGGCTGAACTTCTTAATAAATGGACAGGTTATGTGATTGAACATGATATGGGATATCCCACTCCGGGAAGTTTAGGAACTTACACCGGAAAAGAACGTCACATTCCGACGATAACTTACGAAATCGAAAGAGGATTAAGACTTGATTTGGTCATAGCCAATCACACGCAACCTATGCTAGAGCTGATTAAAAGTTTCGAAGCGTAGCAGTCATTAGCAGGTACAAAATGATTTCATTAAAAACTCAAGTCGAAGAAATTTATTCTGATTTAACCGAAAACAAAATCAAAGCGGCCGATTTAAGTCCAAATCAAAAAGCGGCCGTGCATTCGACCTTAAATGATTTAGATCAAGGAAAAATTAGGGTCTGCGAAAAATACGGTGACGAATGGATTACGCACGACTGGGTAAAAAAAGCGATCTTATGTTATTTCCGTATGCAAACTCAGTATGTAATTAATGCTGGCGATCTGAATTTTAACGATAAAGTTCCATTAAAAGATTTTACAAAAAACAATTCGATTCGCGTCGTCCCCGGCGCGATCGCCAGGTATGCATCATTTATCGAGTCCGGTGTTATCCTAATGCCTAGCTTCGTAAACATCGGCGCTTATGTTGGTACCGGCACTATGATCGACACCTGGGCCACCGTGGGATCCTGCGCACAGATTGGCAAAAACGTTCATTTATCTGGTGGCGTTGGCATTGGCGGAGTATTAGAGCCTCTGCAAGCGCGCCCAGTGATAATCGAAGATAATTGTTTCGTTGGCAGTCGCAGTATCGTTGTTGAGGGAGTACAGGTTTCTGAAGGTGCCGTGATCGGAGCCGGCGTAACCTTAACTGCATCAACTAAAATCATAGATGTTTCTGAGGCATCAGAAAAAATTTACACCGGGTTTGTCCCACCTCGCTCTGTCGTGATTCCGGGATCTATCGAAAAAACTTTTCCAAGCGGTAAATATCAGGTAACGGTCGCGCTTATAGTAGGTAAAAGAAAAGCTTCTACCGACTTGAAAACCTCTTTAAATGAAGCTCTCCGCGAGCATCAGGTAAGCGTCTAAAAAAAAAGTATAACCCCCAGCAGAAAGTTTGT
>JAYVAZ010000048.1:0-7667 GCA_043750675.1 Pseudobdellovibrionaceae bacterium
CGGTTTAAGTCTTGGATCATCTTAAAGGCTTCCGCATTTTTCCCGTAGACTATTTTTAATTGTACCAAATTTATTTTTGCAACTTCATTAGCCGCGTCAAAATTAAGAGCATTCTTAAAATGAACTTCTGATGCAGCGAAACTATCTTCAGACATTGCCGCCAATCCGCGGATGTTTTCAATAATTGATTTAAACTCGGGAGTTAGGCTTTTATGTTCGCTTTCAATTTCATCTACAATACGATTTGCTTCAAGATAGTTGTTTTCGACATTCATTAATAGCGTTGCTAAGGTCAATTTGCTGGATAAATCTAAGTTCTCTTTTTCAACGGCCTTGCGATAGTCAGCAAGGGCCAGATCGTATAATCCTAACGCTTTATTTTTTATTGCCGATTCTTTATAGTTTTTGCGATCTAATACCTGCATTCCGCTGCTATTCTTTTTATTCAGGTAAATGTAACCACTGAACAACAGAAGAACTGAACCTGCAATAATCAAAGAAGTGACTACTAACTTAGTTTTGCTTTCAGTTCTACGTATCACGCGCCGATCGTTTAACATCCCGTAATGAGGGGTGACCTTCGCATTTTTCGGTGCACCGTCTTTGCTTTCAGAATCTTTGGGGATGTCGTGTTTGATAGATCTAATTTCCGGGACAATACCTTTATTCAACGTTGAAGTATGCAAAGGATGCGGAGTAGGTGTTAGGTCAGGATTTACATCTGTTTCCGTCATGGTATTTTGTCCACCATGAGTATTTTCAACTGCGCTACTCTCCTGATCGCGGTACTTTTGGATAATTTCACGAAATTGGGTGTGCTCTCTTAAGAAGACCCAACGCGTCTCGGGCCCTTTGATCTCATCAATGGGTGCAATTCTTTTATCTAACAACAACTGTAAAATTTCTTCTTGGCGATAGGGTCCTATAACCCTACCGGAAGTTTTTACTAGCCATTTTCTGTTGATATCAAAAGTCTCTGTACTCATATTTAGTGTTTAAAGTGCCTTGTCCCTGTGATGATCATATTAATATTATTTTTCTTCGCAAAATTAAAAACTTCTTCGTCTTTTACAGACCCACCTGGTTGCAATATCCATTTAATCTTATTTTTTACCGCGATTTCTAAAGAATCCGTAAATGGAAAAAAGGCATCGCTGGCTAAGGCTACCGTTGAAACTTCGGGATGAAACTTTTGCATTCTTTCAATCGCCTGATTCAAAGCATCGACTCGATTGACCTGCCCCATTCCCAATCCAACCGTTTGGGTTCCACTCACAATTGCGATAGCATTACTTTTTAACGAAGCACATACCTTTTCTGCAAACAACAAACTGTTTTTAAGCAGGTCGTCGGGAGACTCGCTAAGATATTTCCATTCGCTCTGAGAATAGGACGTGTCTTTTTCTTGAACCAAAAAGCCACCCTGAATAGATTTCACTTCTTTGTCGCTACCAGTAGCCGATAGCATCTCGGGCCAAACTAAAATTCTTAAATTTTTCTTTTTACCAAATATCTGCTTTGCTTCGTCACTAAAACTTGGTGCGATGACACATTCCAAAAACAGCTCTGACAGAATTTGGGCCGTATCTGCTTCGCAGGTTTTATTCATAGCAATGATGCCACCAAATACGCTAACAGGATCCGCCTTCAAAGCCTGCTGAACCGCCATTAACGTAGTGGCAGCACTTGCAACACCACAAGGATTGTTGTGCTTTACTGCCACACAGGTCGGTTCGGTAAACTTGGCTGCCAAAGTGGTGGCCGCTTCTAAATCTAAAATATTATTGTAGGATAATGTCTTACCTTGAAGAATTTCAGCTTTGTGGATACCGGTTTTTTCTGTGGGCTGTTGATACCACCAGGCTTTTTGCTGAGGGTTTTCACCATATCTTAATTCTTGCACTTGCCGTCCACCAAAAATAAACGTTTCCAAATTTAATTCGGTTTTAAAACTTTCGGCAATTAAAGAATCATAAAATGAAGTTAAGGCAAAAACTTTCCCTGCTAATTTTTTGCGATCAGCTAAGGTAAAACTATTTTCCAAACTGGCTTTCTGAACCCAAGTATAATCCTGCGGATCTGACAAAACCGCCAACCGTTGGAAATTTTTTGCAGCGGCACGCAACATCGATGGACCACCGACATCGATTTTTTCGATTAATTCTTTTTCGGTCGGATTGGATTTTAGTGTTTGTTCAAATGGGTACAAATTGCAGATCATTAAATCAAAGGGCTCTACATTAAATTGCTTTAGAACTGCCGTATCATCGGCATTGCCTTCACGGGACAACAACGCCATATGAACTTTTGGATGCAAGGTCTTTACTCGACCTCCCATAACTTCAGGGAATTCGGTTTGCTCGCTGATGTCCACTACATTAAAACCATTGTCTTTTAAATATTGGGAAGTGCCGCCGGTCGAAACAATACGAAGGCCTTTTTGAACTAAAGGACGTAGAAAGTCGACCAATCCACTTTTATCCGAGACACTGATTAATGCATTTTTAAAACTCATACACTTTCACCATTCAAAATACTTGCTGTTACTACAAAGGAATTTTTGTAAGCAACATCTTAAGGTCATCATTAGTCAATAACAAGCCTGCTCCTAAATATCCTGAATATTTGTCGCCCCGATTCAAGATGTCGCTGGCGCCGACGTTCAAGTAAATTCCACGCCATACGTTATATTGCAATTGTGCCCTTAAATTGAGCTTAGTAAATTCAAAGGCTTCAACGGTGAACCGCATTTTATCTTCGAAGAAATTGTAATCTAGTCCCACTCCACCCGAGTTTTCAATTAATCCACCCTTAACGGTCCAATTGTAGAAGTTTTTTGCATATAGCAAACTAAACTTAACTTTACTGTAGTAAGTCTTCTCGTAATCGGTTTCGGTGATCACGTTTGCCTGCGTTGATTTAGTTTTTGTTTTTTCCACAAGTCCGGCCGGATCATCCACCACGCCGATATAATAAAAACGATCCAACCCTGGTTGAATTTTCAAACCAATAGTTGTTTTTGCCGAACCTACATTTCCTAAATATTCCGAGTGAAAATCTAAACCGGTTTGCAATTTACCCGCAGTATCCAAAAATCCGTTAACGCCTTCAATTGCGGTATTTAACTCTTCAACAGTTTCTTCATCATTAACCAGACGGCCAATGGTTCCTTCGCCGCGATTAATTTTTCCAGAAATCTCGTCGACATTTTTCATCGCATTATCTAAACGACCCATAGTTCTTTTAATTTGAGCTTTGACGCTATCGGGATCATTTTCATTCAGCATATCACTTAAACTTTCGGTGATATCGTGAACCTGATCGACAATTTCATTAATTTTCTGTTTATTGTCTCCGGTAATTTCAGAAATATTCTGTGTTAGTTTTTCAATATTTAATACAATTCGACCCAACACGTGTTCGCGTGTACCGTTTCCGTTAACTGCTTCTTGAAGGTTCTTGGCTGTTTCTTTAAGCGAACCAGCAATTTCTCCAACCTGTGAAATCACGCTGTCTAACGAACCTTGATCTTTAACGTTAATGATTTGGCCCCCATCGGGCAAAGGTGGATCCGTTGGTGATCCCGGGTAAACCTGCACATGTTTATCACCTAAAATACCTTGGGATTTAATTTCAGCCACTGCCGATTCAAAAAGTTTAAAGTCGCTTTTAACTGTAATTTCGACTCTGGCAATTCCGTCTTGTAAAGTAATGTCTTTGATGATTCCAACCGGAATACCAGCCGAACGAATTGCACTGTTTTTAACTAACCCGCCAGCATCGTTTAATAAAAACCAAGCCTCATTGGAACGACGTAAAAAGCTGGGATCATCACTAACACGCATAGACATATATGCGATAAGCGAAGCCACTGCTATGACTAGCAGGCCAACTTTGAACTCGGCGGCTTTTAACAAATTCATTTTCGTTTCATTCCTTTTGTGACGAATCGCTTCACAAGTTCAATTTCACTATTGAAAAAATCATCTGGTTTACCAAAAAGCAAAACTTGTCCAGCATTTAGCATCGCCACATAATCGGCAATTCGAAATGCTGCTTCCAAGTCATGCGATATAACCACAGAGGTTTTCCCGACATGAAGCTGATGCGTTTCCACTATTAGATTATCTACCATTTCGGTAAGAATGGGATCTAATCCAGTGGTCGGCTCGTCATAAAAAAGAATTTCTGGATCAAGGGCAAGAGCCCGGGCCAGACCTGTACGCTTCTGCATCCCGCCGCTGATCTGGGACGGAAGCTTTTCAAAGTGCTTTTCGTCTAGTCCTACCTGCTTAAGTTTAGTACTAGCTACTTCGATAATTTTCTCGACCGACAACTGAGATTGATGTTCGATTAAAGGAAAACAGACATTTTCCAGTACCGTCATATCATCAAAAAGTGCCGATCCTTGAAAAAGAACACCAAAGTTTTTTCTAAACTGAGTCAGCCGTTCGTTTGAAAGCTTCGAGAGATCTTGGTTTAAAACTTCAATGTAACCCGAAGTTGGCTTGAACAATCCCAAAAGATGTTTCAGCATTACTGATTTTCCAGTACCAGAAAAACCGATAATTGCAGTCAAACTACCTTTAGGAATTTTTAAATTGAGCCCATTTAATACAAACTCTTTTCCGTCGAAAGTTTTTCGTAGATCTTCAACTACAATCGAGAAACTAGTTTTTTCGGGAAAAGAATATTCGTTTGCCATTTTTACGCCGTAATTCCGGCTAACTGATAATATACCCGGATCAAATTTGTTAAAAAATAATCCAGAACAATAATCATCACCATACTCTGGACCACGCCGCGATTGGTGGCTTCGCCAACGCCTTTAGCACCGCCTGTCGTGGTAAATCCGCGGTATGAACATATAATCGCGAAAACCAAACCAAAGATGCAAGACTTAAAAAGCCCCTCGTTAATATGTCGAATTTCTAAAATTCCAGTCACCTTATCCCAGAAAATGGCTTCATCAATTTCTACCAATTTGACACACAAGAACCAAGATCCCAACATCGCAACGAAATCGAAAACCGCGGTCAACAAAGGCATACAAATCATCGAAGCCAAAATCCGCGGCGCAATTAAGTAATGTTTAGTATTAATACCCATGACATCCAAGGCATCAATTTGTTCATTTACACGCATCGTCCCTAGCCGCGCGGCCATAGCTCCTCCGGCCCTGGCGGAAACGATTAGTCCCGTTAAAACCGGACCAAGCTCGCGAGTGATCCCTAACCCGACCGTTGGACCAACAAAGTTAACCGCATTAAATAATTTAAATCCTAGGTAAATTTGAAATGACAGTGCCAACCCCGTAAATAAACTGGTAAGGCAGATTATCAATAAAGATTGGTTCCCGACAAATTCCATGTGGCGCACAAGTTCCAAATAACGAAAAGGTTTTTTGAATATCTGACGAATGCTTTCAAGACCGAAAATAATAATAGCACCCACTTCAAGAAAAAATGAGTTAAAATTATCTTCTGCGAGATTAATCCATTTCATTTTGCCAACCCTATCGCCGCTTGGGCCGTGGTTACGCGAGGAACACGTTCGCCCACACTGGTAAGAATTTCCCAAGGTATCGTATTTGCCTGCTTAGAAAGTTCAGTCACGGACAAAATATTACCCGCTTGATCCTCACCAAAAAAAGTGACTTCCGATTCGATAAACTGATCCAAGTTTTTGTCTTTTAGAACTTCGGTGACGTCAATCATGACGTAATCCATACAAACATTCCCAACCATTTTGACTCGTTTACCTTGAAACAAAACCTCGGCCTTGTTTGACAGCAAACGATGATACCCATCTGCATAACCCAGCGGAATAACCCCAACGATAGTATCATTAGGGGCCTTCCAAGTATGATTATAGGAAACGCCTTCTCCCTTTTTAATCTTTTGATAGGTTACCACATGCGAACGTAAACTCATTACAGGCTTTAAATTAATCAAATCGGTTTCAAAGGGGTAACTCCCGTAAATAATCAATCCGGGCCGAACCCCATATTGCCCAATGGGGGTGCCCATACTTTTTAAAAACCCGGCAGAATTCAAACAATGCTTTACAACTTTTGGATTCGAATCAAAATTCATTAATTTTAAAATTTCTTGAAACTCATCAAACTGACGGGAACTGTTTCCCTTCGCTTGATCAGCGTCTTCCCCGTGCGACAAATGTGTCAGCACACCTTCGACCAAAAAATTACTATTGGCCTTTAAGAAGGCCAATAACTTTTCGCAATCAGATTTATTAAATCCCAACCGATGCATCCCAGTATCAAACTTCAAATGAACTGGAATTTTATAAAATTGCGTTTTTTTCAATGCTTCCAATTGATGCCAAGTGCTGATCACCGGAGTCAGTCGGTTTCTAATAATTTCTTGCGCACCTTCATAATCAAAAATGCCGAACACCAGCAACTGACATTGAATGCCCGAGTGCCGAAGAAGAAGGCCCTCTTCGAGCAAACCTACCCCTAAGGTTTCGACACCTTCACTTTGCAATCTTAATGAAATATCAATGTCACCATGACCATACCCATTTGCTTTAACCATCGGACAAATAAATTGTCCTGGCATTAATCGTTTCTTAATCTCGCGATAATTATGAGCCAAATGTTCTAAATTAATTTCCGCAAATGTATGTCGATAAATTCTCATAATACTTTTCTCACACCATCGGCACTATAAAATCAGGCTTAAAGTCTTCATTTGGTTTAAACAAACAAACTTTATTTCCACCCTTTTCGTAGATAAAATTCAGGGCACTTAAAGAAGACTTATCTAAATCCTCACCATTTTTACTTAAAGATGGGTATTCACTGACACCGCAACTAATTGTGACTTTTAAATTGTTCATTCCAAAAACATGATTTTCAATCATTACCCGAATTCGCTCGGCCCTTAATGCGGCACCCTTCCGAGCACAATGCGGCAGCAAAACTCCAAATTCGGAGTCAGAAACCCGACACGAAATATCGTTGGTGCGACTGGTTTTTTTAATCATATTCGCAATTGTTCTTAAAATAATATCTCGATTGGAAGTTCCAAGTGTTTGCTGTAGCTCTGCAAAATGATCAATTCGGAAAGTCAGCAACGACAAAGGTTGCTCTAACCGCCGGGCCCGCGCAATTTCCTCTTCAACTTTTTTGTAATAATAACTACGGTTGTAAAGTTCAGTTACTGTATCCGTGATATCAAAAGCCTCGGCACGTTTTTGCAATACGACATTTTGATAGACCAATCCAAAAAGATGAAAGTGATTTTCAACTTGTTGACGATTGATTTCGCCTTCCGCTGTCCATGAAATCACAATTCCATCGACCATATTCAGATACAGCAATGGCAACATTATAAATTTCTGTACGCCAATACCTTCGGCCATCAGCGAAGCCAATTCCTTAGGGACTTTGCCATCTTGTAAGTTACTTAATACATTTCGTAACTCTTCATCATCTAACTTTGCGCCGATGCCCTTGAGTGGCTCCATGTCAATTTCATGACCTAACGTCGCAACAAAAGAATACATTGTTGGTAAATACTTAAGGTATAGTGAATGAATTTTATTCTCTACGGAAATATTTTTAAAGAACTGCAATACCAAATCATCTTTAGAAGTAGTTTTTTTATAAGATTCAAAAACTTGACCAACGTTAATATTGTTTG
>JAYVAZ010000049.1:0-2092 GCA_043750675.1 Pseudobdellovibrionaceae bacterium
TAAAGGCCAGAATTTAAATCTTCTGTCTTTGTCTTCACTGCAAAAGATTCGTAATTCCGAAATCGCAATGATTTTTCAAGATCCGATTGGACACTTGAATCCGTGTTTTAATATTGAAAGTCACTTTACTGAGATCCTGGTTTTAACAACTCCAAAAAAACAAATCCGTTCAAAAATAATTGAACTATTGATGCAGGTAGGTATCACCGATCCGGAATCTCGACTAAAAATGTATCCGCATCAATTGTCAGGTGGTATTTGCCAGCGGGTAATGATCGCTATGGCGATTGCGGGCTGTCCTAAACTATTGATTGCCGATGAACCAACTACGGCATTAGATGTGACCATTCAAAAACAAATTATTGAATTACTTATGAAACTGCAAAAAGACTTAAAGATGTCTTTGATTTTTATTTCGCATGATCTTAGTTTAATTCGCAGCTTTGTAGATTATGTATACGTACTGTATGCGGGTGACGTCGTTGAACATGGTTTAGTTTCCAAGATCTTTTCGAAACCTCAACATCCTTATACTGAATTACTTTTAAAAAGTTTACCGGCGACCCATTTAAAACAAATGGGAGATTCTGATTTTCGGTTGCCGACCATCCCGGGGCAAGTCGTTTCGCTGTTGGATCGACCACAGGGCTGCCAATTGTATGATCGCTGTTACAAGGCCCAACCAAAGTGTAAAGACGGGTTTTCTGAATTCCAAAGACGTTCGGTTTTGTGCAACTTCCCCAATGGCGAAGTCAGTAAAATAGACGAGGTTTCTGGTGTCCGTTAAAGATTCCGTCTTGGAGATTAAAAACGCAAATAAGACTTATTACTTAAAAAAAGGTCAGAAGATTGAGGCTTTGATAAAAGTAAATCTCAACTTGATCAAAGGAAAAACTTTGGGCATTGTTGGTGAATCCGGCAGCGGAAAAACCACTTTGGCCAAAGCGATACTGGGTGTTGAAAAACTGGATTCAGGAGAAATCTTATTCGAAGGGCGAAAACAATCCGAACTAACCGCATCCGAAAAAGCCCAAATGGTACAAATGGTTTTTCAAGATCCCCATTCCTCTTTGAATCCTAAGAAACGAATTTTTGATACCATCGCCGAACCTTTAATCATTAATGGTATTATGGATCATCAAAAAGTTTTGGATACTTCTTTAAAAGTGGGACTCTCGGTAGAAATGCTATCTAAGTTTCCGCATATGTTAAGTGGGGGTCAAAAACAAAGGGTCGCCATTGCGCGGGCTTTGATTTTATGTCCTCGTTTGATAGTTTGTGACGAACCGGTCTCTGCGTTGGATGTTTCAGTGCAGGCACAGGTGTTAAACCTATTAAAGGATCTTAAACAACAAGAACATCAAACAATGATTTTTATTTCGCATGATTTGAATGTGGTTCGTTATATTGCAGATGAAATTCTAGTCATTTATAAAGGTGAAATCGTAGAACAGAATTCAAACCAGGCTATTTTTAGTAATCCACAACATAGTTATACCAAAATGCTTTTGAATTCGATTCCGGGCTTGGATCCGGTCTTCTAAGAGGGTGAAACAATCTCCAAAGGAAAAAAGTGAAAACCAGTAAAATCCTATTTAAGAAAAGTATTCGCGGCTGTCCTGAATTTGATAAACTAGATTCGCGCCAGGTTTTGGTTGTTTACGATCGTAAACTTTCAGCATACCCATTTTTTCGTGTTTGGCTGAAGAAATTTCCGTTCACCTATCCAGTTACGGCCGGTGAAAATTTAAAGACGATTTCCCAGTACGAAAAACTTTGCCGTTACGGCAGTAAAAATCTAAATTCCGTAGACCGTAAAAGTTTCGTAGTGCTTGCGGTGGGCGGTGGCAGTGTCGGTGACTTTGTCGGATTTTTTGCCAGCACCTATAAACGAGGATTAAAATTGTGGCATATGCCGACTACCTGGTTGGCCGCAATCGATTCAGCACATGGCGGGAAAACGGCTTTGAATGTTGGAGATCTAAAAAATCAAGTAGGGTCATTTTATTTTGCCGAAAAAGTTTTTGTGGTGGAAGAGTTTTTCCGGGGGCTTGCGGGAAAATACTTTTCCGAAGGATTGGCCGAAATTATC
>JAYVAZ010000050.1:0-3860 GCA_043750675.1 Pseudobdellovibrionaceae bacterium
GACCTGATAACTCTACTTCAGTCGATTAAAGCAGCTGGAGCTTTGCACGGGGAACTGGAAGTTTTGTAAAATAAATTAGGGTTTTGTAAGATTGTGATTTAAAATATTATTAGCTACTGCTCCAAGGATGGATTAGTAGCCCGGGGAGGGTGAGTTAGAGATCGAGAACCAAGGACGGTAATAAGGATCTTCAGTTTTCTCGCAGGGAACAGAAGCAGGTCAGCAAGCACCAAGGATTGGTGAACATAGGCCGCAGCTCTTAGACGTACAAAAGAGTACAAGTGCACAGGATGTGCTACGGACTCTGGCTCGACTCCCCAATTCTTTTTTCTATGACAGCTATTGGTAGTCCTATCAAAAAATTTCAGGCGGTTCCACCGACCGTAGAGCAGCAGGAACAGAAATTAAAAGATGTTGCTAAGCTTTATGAGAAGCATTTTCTTGGTGAGATGGTAAAAGCCATGCGTGGAACAGTTTCTGAAAGTGAACTGATTAAATCCAGCCAAGGCGAAAAAATTTTCAAAGAGCAGTTAGATCAACAGTATGTTGAAAAATGGGGTGACAAGGGCGGCATCGGTTTGGGCGACATGATTTACAATCAGTTGGTTGAAAAGTATGGTGCACAAATGGGAATTCGGCCACCTCAATTTAAAACTCACGGCCCTTTGCCTTTAAACAAAAATTCAATGATGGATGCCAAAACGGTTCAACAAACTCCGCAAAAAGTGAGCATTCAATATTTTAAAAATCCGCAGAATATAAATAACGATTTAAATCGAATGGCCTTAGGTGAAGACAATGCATTGTCCAATGTTGTTCGAAATCCTTGGGATGGTGTTTTGTTACAAAATCGCAATTTAAATCAAGAAGAGTCTTTGGTTGAATTAAGCCATTCCAACGGTCTATCCAGCCAGATGGTTCTTAAAGGAATAGCTAAAAATTTGCATACCGGGCAACAAATTGCGGCCGGAGAGACCTTGGGCTGGTTAAATCCGGATCAGCCTTCATTGATTTGGAATATAAGCAAAAAATTCCAAGAAAGTACGGTGCAAAATCTGCAGGACTCATCAGAGAAGACGGAACTGGCCCAAACAGCCAAGACTATGGGCGATGCTGCGGAGTCAGAGCTTGAATAATGCCTTAAATAATTTGGTGAGCGTTGTCTCAATATGATACACTTTAGTAATGGTTAAGGCTTTTTGCTTTTAAAACCAGTGACCGGATGATAGGAGATCAGGATGAAAATTACTCACAATAAAGTCGGACAAAATTTAAATAACAACGACTCTAAAGAAAGTTCGAAGTCACAAAAGTCAGGCGCCTCAGCCAAGACGGCTGCACCTGAAGCTGCATTAGCTGAATTGGGAAAAACAACTAAAGGTAACGAGTCCGCAAAAGTAAATGTTTCTGATCGTGCAAGAGATATTAAAAAGGCAAAAGAGTTAGCGACTGCGGCTCCAGATGTTGATGAAGCAAAAGTGGCTCGATTACAAAAAATGATTGATGATGGTAAATACAAAGTCGAAGCAAAAGATATCGCCGACAAAATGGTCGACGAAGAATTAGCTTGGTCGTAATTGGTTAGACAAACTTAGTTAGAAAGTTTGTCTGCAAAGTTCTGACAGGATGTCAGAGGCAGGTTCTTCATGGAAGAAAAAAGTTTGATCGAAACTTTAGAAATTCTAATCAAGCACTATCGCTTATTGTTAGAACTCGTCCGTAAAGAAAAAGACCTTTTGATTGCGGCGCAGATAGAAGAATTAAATACCAGCAACCAAATTAAAGAATCCATGCTTAACAAAGTAAAATCGATCGACTCGCAACGGGAAAAGTTCGCGAAGATTTTGGCTAATAAATATGATTTGGAAGAATCCTCTATCCGCCTTTTAGAACTTGCTAAAAAAGCAGATCCAAAGACGGCCGGGACTTTGGTTTCATTGCATAAAACTTTGGAAATGCTGATTACCGAGATTCAAGAACAGAACAAAGAAAACGAACTTTATACTCAAGGTGCTTTAAAAGTTCTCAACGGCGCTTTGGAAAATTTAAAGGAAACGCTTCAGGGTAAAAAGAATTATGCCCGTAAGGGTAAAATGTCCGAAGGTCCCGAAAAAGCCGGAAACTTAGTTTCCAGAGAGGCATAGCAAGTCACATGGCAAAAATCAATGCGATGATGGACATTGGTAAACGTTCGATGATGAATAGTCAGACTGCTTTGCAGACGACTGCGCATAATATCGCCAACAAGACTACTGAAGGTTATTCCCGTCAAAGAGTAGAATTAGTTACTGCCCCGCCAGTAAACGAAGGCCGCTACCAAATTGGTATGGGTTCCCGCGCCGCTGGTATTACTAGAACTAATAATCCTTATTTAGAAAAACAAATTCAGCGAGAAACCGGCCAGATGGGTTTTTTCGAAGGCCGATCTGAAAGTTTAGCTCGGGTTGAGCAAGTGTTTAATGAACAAAGCAATAAGGGTCTTAATCAGTACGTTACCGATTTCTTTAATGCTTTTCGCGAACTTTCAAATACGCCAGAAAGTGTGACTACAAGAACTATGGTTAAGGAAACTGCCGAAGCCATGGTCAATGATTTTAAAAGAGTAAAAACGCAGCTCACCGATGTTCAAAAAGATGCGGATATGCAAGTGCGTTTTCATGTAGAAGAAATTAACAAGATGACGCGCGAGATTGGGCAGTTAAATGAACAAATCGCACAAGTCGAAATTCAAGGGACACCCGCAAATGACCAACGTGACCGTCGAGACTTGCTGTTAAAGCAACTAAATCAAAAAGTTGATATCAAGTATGCTGAAGGCGATCAGGGCATGGTGACGGTTTCTACGGCGGGAAATGCCTTGTTGGTTTCGGGTATCGATCACTCCGATCTATCGGTTGCGACTAATCCCGAGAACGGCCATGCGGACATTTTTTATCAAATGACTTCGCATACGACACCTTTTAAAATCAGCGAACGAATAAAGGGTGGCTCTTTAGGTGCCATTTTGGAAGTTCGAGACAAAACAGTCGAAGAATACAAAAATAACATCGACACGATTGCTGAAACATTGGCCGACGAAGTCAATTCTGCCCACTTGGCTGGATTTGATCGGTACGGCAATCAAGGTGCCGAGTTTTTTACATTTTCTGAATCTACTGAAGGTGGAGCAACCAATCTAAACGTAAACAGTTTAATCACGCAAGACGTGGGTCGCATCGCAGCTGGTGCCCGACCAAATGCGCCCGGGGATAATACGGTAGCCAACGTTATTTCGATGATCCAATACAAACAAGTTTTGGATGACAAGTCCGCGACACTTGATGACTTCTATAACTCTCAAGTAGGTAAAATCGGTGTGGCTGCACAACGGGCAAACAAGTCGCGCGATTCGCAAGCTAGTGTTTTGCAGCAATTGGATACAGTTCGTGAAAGTGTTAGTGGAGTTAGTTTAGACGAAGAAGCGACAAAGATGATCGAATTCCAAAAAGCATTCGATGCCTCGGCGCGAGTCATTCGTACCGCTGACGAAATGTTCGATACGGTTTTAAATTTAAAGAGGTTATAAGTAAATGCGTGTAACTGATAAGATGGCTTACAATCAAGTTATTGGAAATCTGCAGAAAAATCGTGCGGATCAAAGTGATTTGCAGAATCAGGCCGCCACGCAAAAACGCATAAACAAACCTTCCGACGATCCCGTGGCCAGTTCCCGCGTATTAGGTCAAAGAACCGAACAACGTGGCAGCGAACAGTACATGAAAAATATCAATATCGCGCGAAGCTTTTTGGAGTTTTCGGATCAATCGCTGGCGGAACTTTCGGAGACCTTAGTTCGCGCAAAAGAGTTAGCGATTCAACAG
>JAYVAZ010000051.1:0-3068 GCA_043750675.1 Pseudobdellovibrionaceae bacterium
AGTTTGCGCGTTGAAGCGCGGTTTCAGGCACAGAAGTCCAATCTTTCTGTTTCGCAATTTCAGATTATTTCGGACTGGTATCATTTTGCGTTTTTAGAGTTGATCGAAATGAATCCGGAAAAATATTCTTCGCTGTCAGTTTCGGCGAAAGCACTGGGAATACCTGTAAAAACTTTGCAATTGGGCGTACAAAGGCTGAAAGATTTGAATTTGTTAACCGCTGATCCTAACGGAACACTTAAAACCGGTACCACAACGCAAATTTCTGATCAGACCCCTAGTCTTGCGATTCGGACTTTTCATTCACAGATTTTGCAGAAGGCCGTTAAGGCCATCGAAGAGCAAACAGTTGAAAAGCGGTTTTGTTCTTCTACGATGATTGCCTTACCAAAAGATAAAATTCCGGAAATTATCAAGGAGTTGGGCTCCTTGGCTTTTAAAGTTTTGGAACCTTACATTCCGCATGATTCCTCGATTATAATAAAAAATGAAAAAACGGAACTGTATTGCCTGGGCATTCAGTTTTTTGACCTATTAACGAACACTGTGGCCGATTCTGCGGCTGCATCGACAAAGAGTGAAAAATGAAAACTAGTGTGATTTTATTCGGTATCGCATGTTTATTCGGCCTTAATAGTTCGGCAATTAGACATGTTGGGAATGGTGGCGGTGATGCGGAAATGTTACTGTTGAAACAATACAGTGCCGTTCCATTGTGGTTAAAAGCCTGTCAGGAAAATAAATTCGATTGTCCAAATTTTCCGTCTTTGAAACGTTTTGACTTGATCGCTTTTGTCGCTGCAGAAGATAAGGTCCAAGACTGCACCGCCGATACCTTATTCGTTGCAAACGATTCTTTGTATTTAAATCAGTCTACCGCAAAGTCAGAGTCCGATGTTTTTAATCAGTTATTAGATGTTCTGAATAGCTGTTTCTTTAATCAACACTTGGCGACCGTAATTAAAACAGATGTCCTGCCACAGGTGCTAATGCAGTCGGTAAATGACGTGGCGATTTTAAAAGGAATCTCCAAAGATTATTTTGTTTCTACAATTCCCGAAGAAAATTTGAATCAGTTAGTGCAGACGAAAACTAAATGCAACCGATTAAAGTTTCTTAGGGTCTGGTCTACCCATCCGCTGTCTGTATTGGTCCGCTGCGAATCTAGTAAGGAAAACTACCTTATCCGCATTAAGCAGGGACAGAATCCAGGCCATTTGATCGACGTTAGATATTTTTCCGATGGACTTTCTGACAACTGATGACAGGAACTTGTATTGAAATCGTTTTTGGAATCGCTTTGGGTAAGTTTTTTTCTAGTAGATAACCATTACGAAAGTATTCAGGCAGCAGTTTACGATCGATTTTTTGGACGGTTCCGTCTTGATAGTAAATCCAAACATCAGTCATTTTTCGATAGCCGGTATCGGCTAGTTTCGTGGCTTGTTCACGAAGTTTTACTTTATAGGCCCAACTGATGGTTTTTGTGTATTCATCGCCATAAACGGTTTCATTGATAGGATCGGTGGGAAGTTCGATGACGTAGGCATTTCCTGTTTTGGTCGCGTCTTTGAGTTGAACAAAATAGTTTCGACCAAAAGTGACTTTGGCGATTTCGTCCCTTTCACTTTGAGCGGGTCCTTGCCCGTCCATAAAACCAAAAGCACCGGGTACGGTTTGTTTTGGACCTTTCCAGTCCACCCCGTAGGCAGTTACTAAATGTTCAACATCGATAAGAAAACCTTTGATAGGTTTACTGTCCTGCAGTTCTATCGTGATTTTTGGTGCCGCGCGGTTTACTAAGCGAACATTTTTTTCTTCTGATGCTAATACAGTGACACTTTTGATTGTTGGGGGTGGGGGCGAACGCCCCGTTGGAATATTTCCTACTATTTCTTGTTTACTGGTAGGTAAGATTTTAATGGTTTTGTCGAAGCCGTTTTGTTTTTCTTCCCGGGACGGAAATTGTAAATATGAAAGTTCTAACTGAACATCCGGAGTTTCGAAATGTAATAAAGCTTCCGTGGCACCTAGGTACCTAAATTCCAACAGGGGAAGACTTAGTGTTTTGGACTGTCCTGGAATTTTGGCTACTAAGAAAGTTTCCCCTTTGGTTTTACTTAATGGAATAGTTTTTAATTCTTCTTCGGAAAGTTTCAATCGGACACTAACGTATTTTTTTCCATTTTTGATTTCAACCACACGGCTGATTTCGAAATCATGCTCCGATAATTTTGTATCATAAGATCTTTTAAGTTCGTACAAACTGGAATCCGCGTTATGTTCTACCCGGTAGGAAGTCGCCTTAAGATCGTCAGGAAAATTATACCATCGAAACTCCACGGTACCCATGGTTTTAGGATCCATGTAAACTTTCGAATCCATTGAATACATATAAGTTTTGCCGGTTTGCGAATAGTCGATGACCACCTGGCCCTTAGAATTTAATTTGGCCGAGACTAATTTAATTATCGGGAAAAGGACTTTATAGTAAATGTGTTGTTGGTCGTATTGAAATTTATCTAATTTTTTTCCTATAGCACCTTCGAAACTTTGAAAACCTTCATACATCGAATCCCAAAATGCCGTACCGGTTGCAGTTGTTTTGAAAATGAGAATCGTACGTTTCAAATCACGTAGAAAATATTCTTGAAGGGTTTCTGACCAATTAACTCGAATTTTTCGCTCGGCGATTTTATTTTCGCCTAGGTCAATCACGGCTACTTTTTCGTGATTAGGAAGATCCAAGGTCGTCGTTTTTTCCGCCACGAAGTTTGCTAAGTCGGTACTCCATTTGTCTCTTAATGGAAGATCTACGGCTTTTACTAAATGAAGTACTTCGTGCGACAGGATTTGTATTAATTCAGAATAAGACCAGTTTGATTTTTCGTTTAGTTTTCTGACATTGAATATAATTTCAGAACCAGTATTGATGGCCAAACGGTCTGGGGAAACGCCCTCAACTTGGAAGACTTTATCTGTCCCAATGAAAAAACGAATGGGGAGATTGCGTTCCCGATTGAGATCATTTTTAACCCCGGCATTGATCATCGCTTCACGAAGGCTAT
>JAYVAZ010000052.1:0-2454 GCA_043750675.1 Pseudobdellovibrionaceae bacterium
CATGAAGGGGTTCGGCTTCGAACTCGGACTTCTTGGACTTTTTAGAAGAAGCCATAACGATAATGATAGTAATCAATGCAAACGCCACCACGATTACAAAGGCTTTCGCGGTAAATAACAGTATTTCTTCCATAATCGTCCTTTTTGTCTAGCCAGAGGCTTGTCCGGCTGAAGCACTTCGCTTCGCCCTCGCCTACGGCATTGTCTAGCCTGAGGCTTTTCGCCTAAGGCTTCGAAGACGATTGTTTTATCGATTTCCCAAACAAAGGTCGAGAGGAAAATCCCTTGTCCCAAATAAATGATGCGCTTATCCTAAAAGGGGAGTTCTTATTAAAAACGGGATCATATTTTCATTTCTTTTTCTGATTACTGTTTTATGTCAAGCGCAGGACGCTTACACGGAAGAACAACGTCTTAAGGGTTTCACTGATTACAAAATAAATAATCGAGAATTTCAAGAGCAAAGGGTTTCCGACGTTGAGCAGATCAAAAAAGAAAAAAGAAAATGGGATGAACAGTATAAAAAGGACTCGGAAGAATATAAAAAATGGAAAAAAGGCGTCGGCAAGATTCCGGACGAATCTTCGGATGAATATAAACAAGATCTGGCCGCGCGAATTCAAAATCTAAAAGATAAAAAAGAAGAGCAAAAAGCCTATGCTCGTGAGCGTGATCAGCTAAAAGCGAAAAAGAAAAAAAATATTTCATTAACTGAAGAAGAAGAGCTGGATTTAATCGAACCAAAAGGCAAACGGGCCGAAGCCAGCAAACGCAGTCTGTATACAGGTAAAAATATTTATGGATCGAAACGCCCCTCGTCCGGCGGAAGCGGGGGATTTAGTGGTGGCAATTCGTTTAATCCAAATCCATCCGACAGTTCCCCGATGGAAATGGCACCACCGCCACCGCCACCACCAGCGGCCGATTTTTACGATGCAGAACCAAATCCAAATGCTTCGGAACCCATTTTCGAAGAGGCCCCACCACCACCGCCTCCTATGTTTGAGGATAGCGATTTCTAAGTTTTTAGAAAAAAGGAATCTTGGTGCAGCTTTTTTAAGCTGCGCTGAAGCTGGCAATTTAAGGCCCGCGCTGAAGCTGGCAGATTAAAGGCTAAGTGTTTTTCATTAGGTCTTGCATAGGTAGCTGGGTTAGCTCGCTCAATTTTTTTAATAAAAAGTAGATGATTGTGCCAGTAATAATTAACGAAGGTAGCATGATGACAGGGAAAGAAAACTTAGTCATTCGTGCTAACTGTTCGTTTAACATTAGGGAACGATCGTCGCCAACCACTGCCGGGTCAATTGGAGTAAAGATGTAAAGGGCCAACACAAAATTTAAAATCGCGCTGACTAAAAAGCTAAACGACATATAACGAGTGCTGTTTTTTAGTAAGTTCTTAAAAGGTTGCTGAAGATTTTTTTCATCAATAACCCTGCGGATTTTATCTACATCCATTGTTTTCGGATTGAGAAATAGTTTTTCGATAATAGTTACTGGTTGCCCAGCCGAAAAGAAGACAAAAACTCCAATAAGTAAGGGGAATATCATTTCCTTCACTGCGAAAACAATTCCACCCATTCCCGACAGCGCCAAACCGCCGGAAAATCCAATATTCAATAAACCTAATAAAGAGATCCAGTTAAAATGTTTATTTGTTAGAAGATCGTAAGCGCCATAAAAAAGGGGGAAAGCAATTGCTAACAACAGGGCCTGCTTAGGGCCCAATTTTACGCTGAGGTTATTTAAAATATATACGGGAATAATAATATTAAAAATAAGATTTAAAAATGGATTTTCTTGTTTGCCTGCTGGCTTGGTTTCAATCGCTGTAGAATTCATGGCCAGAATTGTCGTTAGAAACGTCATCCAGCGCAACAAAAACCGCACTAACTCGGCTTGGCAATCAGCTATTTACTGTTTTTAATCAGCTGAAATTTTTCAAAAGTAGTTTTGAAATCGGCCGAGCAAGCCTCGTTAAGCAGCAACGTCATAATATGGATGAACTGTTTGTAGGCATCATTTTCGGTAACCATATCGCCAGATAAAACCGAAAATAGGGGTGCATTCTTTGCTGTAGCCAACGTACTGGCGAAATGTTTTTTTGAATCGCAGGACCCCATAAACATAAGAAACGGGTTATTCGTACGTACTGCTAATCCACTAAGCATATCTTTAACGCCCCTTTTTTCGCCGGTATAATAAGCAACGTCATCGGCGCCTCCGGGTAAAAAATGTTCGGGATAAAAATCCGGGCCGCCACCAAAACGAGAATGCCCACTATAGACCATAATATCGGTGGTTTTCATGGATTCAATAAATTGTGCGCGAACCTTGGCACTTTTGGTGTTTTGTTCGTTAATATGAGAACGGTTGTAGGCATCGCTATCGGTAATTCCGGCACCGAAGAATGCGATTTCAATTGTTTTCTCTAAACCAGTTGCTGAACGGATT
>JAYVAZ010000053.1:0-14156 GCA_043750675.1 Pseudobdellovibrionaceae bacterium
GCTTTCTACCTTCTTGGGAGGGCTGAAGTCAGACGTTGATAATTGGGGATTGTTTGGTGATCTTACTGCCATGTATGACCTAGTAAGTTTTTGGATTAAAAATCAACTGCAGGTTCAAAATTGGAATGTCGTCGTTATAAATAACAAAGGTGGAATGATTTTTAATGGTATTTTTCATAACGAAACTTTTTTAAATCGCCATGATCAAAGTTTTCGTTCCATCGCCGACTTTTGGAAAATCGAATATCAAGTGTGGAGTTCCATTCCTACTGAGGTCGGCAGTAAAAATCCGCGCCTCATTGAACTGTTGCCTTCCGCCGAACAAACCGAACAGTTTTGGAAATTGCTTACCCAATGATGAATATTTATTTACTGCATGGTTTTTTGGGGAAGCCTTCGGATTGGATTATCTTTGAAAAGTATTTATCCGAATATTCCAAAGACTCATCAAATAAAATTAATATTATCAAACCAGATCTTTATACTGAAATAGAGCTAAGTGCGTTCCGAAAGTGGGCACGATTATTTAATCGAAAAGTTTCGACGAAGAATTCCGGACAGGAAAATATTTTAATTGGCTATTCTTTGGGTGGTCGTTTGGCGACCGAAATTTTCCTGTCAGAACCCTCAATTTGGTCGCAGGTTCATCTGATTTCCTCGCAGTTTGGGTTAAAAACTCAGACCGAAAGATTGAATCGGTTAAAAAATGATAAACGCTGGGCTGAACGTTTTTCTGAAGAGCCCTTTGTGAGGGTGATTGAGGATTGGAATAAGCAACCGGTTTTTACCAGTTCGGCAGAAGCCGAAAGGTTAGAAAGCGAATACGACAGAAAAAAATTAGTTTGGATTCTTCAGAATTGGTCATTGGCCAGGCACGAAGACCTGTATGAAGAACTTCGTAAGTGGAGTCAAAGTGACTCGAAATCGGGAAAAAATCGGTTAAATTGGTATTGCGGTGAAAGAGATTTAAAGTATCTTCAGTTGAAAAAAGAGATCGAGTTAGAGTGTCCATTTATAAAAACGGCAACAATTCCTGAAAGTGGACATAGAGTTTTATTTGATCAAACGCAAAGCCTGGCTGAGGTCATCAGCCAGGCTTTATTCAAAGTATAATTTCGCTTACAAGAAAGTTAAGTTCGTTTTACTGGAACAGAGGCTACGCTTTATTACTGAGTCGAGGCTACACCTCTGTTATTGCGTCGAGGCTACGCCTCTCACCACTTGTTCGATTAAACTTTTGTAAGCTTCAGGTCTTGTGTAAACAGAGTAGGCTGTACATACTGCCGCCTCTTCAGCGATTTCGCCATCAGCGCTAAACCAAGAACCTGTAAATGCATCAACTGCTCCGTGACTGGTTAAACCAATCACGTACAGCTTATTATTTAGAGTAGCATAAGCGGGGCCACCAGAGTCTCCATGACAGGCTCCTTTACCATTTCTTTGATCAAATACAATTTCAGAAGGCGATAGACTTCCATTCGCTAACTTCATTTCGACTTTACGCAATCCAGTCGTATCCTGATTTGTTACGCCATCCGTAATTCCGTATCCGGCTAAGGTTACTGCAAGTCCATTTTGAAGTCTGGTGCCGGATGGCAACAGAGACACGGCGGTATAACCACTAGGAATATTTGACGACAGTTTTAATACGGCAATATCGCCCCGCTCGAGGATTTGTTCCTCGGGCACAGTGGGCCAGATATTTGACACACTTGCCTTAGCAATCGTTCGAGTATTTTTAGCGGTAAGAGTTCTTAAAGAAGTTACTAATTTATTGCCAAAAAACACAACCAAGTTTTGTTCTGGTTGGTTAACCATACAATGAGCTGCAGTCAACACCACATTTTTTTCGATGATAACACCTGTACAAATGGTACCAGAGAATCTCTCGACGATTTGGACGGTGGATTTAGAAAGTACATCTGATGCTGAAACCAACTGGCCACCTATAATATAAGAATTTTCATCTGGATTGGTTGCGACTTGTTGATTTAACTCTGCCGGCTTCTGACAGGCCGCTAAAGTTAATAAGAACATCATACTTAGTAATTCCTTTTTCATATCCCCTCCGATACGTCGACTTAATGTCGTGTGGTGTGTGTTGCCAAGGACCCGTGTCACAATGACTTGTGACATAAATCCTTATTGCATCATTTAGACCAACTTTTTGGAATTTGGGTTAAGCAGAAATAAATTAATTGAAAATTATTTTTAGATCTTCACTATTAAAATTTCTTATGCCACTAAAAATTCTTATGCTTTGAGTGAAACTACCATTAGTACTTGCTATAAGTATTTGCGTTGCCAACTATAAGTAAAACCAAAGTTAGTTATTTTAGGAAATTTTTAAATTCGCTTTTGAATTCGTTAGTGGCTTTGATCAGCTCTGATCGGATTCCCGGTTCTGAAGCGGAATGCCCGGCATCTGCAACTATTGATAATTTTGAATTCGGCCATGAATTATGTAAATCCCAAGCACTGCGCGCTGGGCAGACGACATCGTATCGTCCTTGTACTATGTAGCCTTTGATGTCCTTTATTTTTTCTGCATTTTCTAAAATAAAATTACTGGTTCTAAAAAAAGCATTATTAATGAAGTAATGACATTCAATACGAGCAAAAGCCAATGCTCGTTCGGGATCCTCAAAGTCTTCAATTGCATCAGGTTTGATTTTTAAATAAGAAGTCGCGGCTTCCCACTGGCTCCAAATTCGTGCAGCTTCTAAACGGACGGAAGAATCAGGAGAGGTCAAATACTTGTAGTAAGCTTTTACAAAATCACCACGTTCAGCTTCAGGAATGAAATCACGATAACGATCCCAATAATCTGGAAATATTTGACTGGCCCCTTCTTGATAAAACCATTTGATCTCGCTGGGGCGGCAAAGAAAAATTCCGCGCAAGACTAAACCGGCCACTTCTTTAGCATGCGTAATCGCATAGGCCAACGCCAAAGTAGATCCCCAACTGCCACCAAAAACCAACCAGCGATCGATTTTTAAATGAAGTCTAATTTTTTCAATGTCATTGACCAGATCCCAAGTCGTATTTTCTTTTAGTTCAGCATGCGGTGTGCTTTCGCCGCAGCCCCTTTGATCAAATAGAATGATGCGATAAAAATTTGGGTCAAAATAACGTCGGTGATCGGGGCTAATCCCGCCGCCTGGGCCACCGTGTAAAAAGACAACCGGAATTCCCTGTGGGTTACCGGCTTGTTCTACGTTTAAAGTGTGAAGGTCTGAAACCTTCAGTTTCTCTTTTTTGTAGGGTTCAATATTTGGGTAAAATTCAAGCATGATTTAAGCTGTCACAATTTATAAATTCTTGCAAGATATTGCTCTGAAAGCGATAACTAGAGGCACAGCCACCGTCCACCCAATGAGGCGAGTCCTCAAGTAAAAGGATTAAAGTATGAATCCGGTAAAACCATTGAATGTTAAGCAAAAACTGGCCAGTGCAAAAAATGTCCAGTTGAAGTATAAAAAAACTTGCAAAGATAAAGATGGAAAAGAGTGGCACCTGGCCGATCCGCAGGCAACAAGGGCATTAGTTGCTTTAATGGATATGTATGCCGTATTGGGAGGTTCCGCTTCACACTATGGTGGCCCGGCAGCGTTTGCAGAATTAATGTCTGCAACACATGCGGTGATGTACGACGGAGCAAAGGCTAAAAATGCAGAATGGTATGATTTATATAATTTTGTTAATGATGCTGGCCACTGTGAAAATGGTTTGTACGCATTAAAAGCTAACTACGGTTTTGCGAATTTGACTTTGGAAGATCTTAAAAAATTTCGTTCGATTGACAGCGTGCTAACAGGGCACGGAGAGTCGCACCTGTTTCCTGAAGCTGTAATGTTAAGTAATGGCCCTTTGGGTTCAGCGATTTCTCAAGCGCAAGGATTATCATTGGCTGATGCTTTGTGTGGAAAAGATCGTATCACGATTACAGCTATCTCCGACGGGGCTTGCATGGAAGGCGAAGCAAAAGAGGCTTTGGCGGCCATTCCAGGATTGGCTTCCAGAGGTTTGTTAAGTCCTTTCGTTCTAATTATTTCTGATAATAATACAAAACTTTCTGGTCGTATCGATCAAGAATCGTTTTCGATGCAAAATACTTTTGAATCTTTAAAGGCACTTGGTTGGGATGTGTTGACTGTAGAAAAAGGAAATGATTTGGAAAGTTGCCTTAATGCTGTTCAAGAGGCCTGTAAACGTACCAGCACTAATACCAAAAAACCCGTCGCAATTCATGCGAAAACGGTAAAGGGCATTGGAACTAAAAAGACGGCAGAGTCTAGTTCAGGCGGACATGGGTTTCCGTGTAAGTCGCCTTCGGAATTGAAAGAATTTCTTTCCGAAATTTATCTGAGCGAAAAATATCCCGAATTTATGGATGCTTGGATCGCGGAATTAGGTGGAATCGAAAAGAGTAAATCGAAATCCTCTTCGACGGATGAAAAGATTCAGATTGGTGTTTCGAATGCAATGATCAAAGCAGCAAAAGAAGGAATTCCGGTTGTATCTGTGACTTCGGATTTACCTGGTTCAACCGGGGTTGCGGGTTTCCGAAAAGAATTTCCAAAATTAAGTTTTGATATCGGTGTTGCGGAAAGTAATATGATTTCAGTTGCGGCAGGGTTTAGTAAGTTGGGTTTAGTTCCGGTTGTGGATACTTTTGCGCAATTTGGAGTTACCAAGGGCGCCCTACCATTAACAATGGCTTCGTTGTCCCAGGCTCCGATGATTTGTATTTTTTCACATACAGGATTTCAAGACGCTGCCGACGGGGCCTCTCATCAGTCTTTAGGTTATACGGCAATGTTGAAATCAATTCCTGAAGTTGATCTTTATAACTTAACATGCCGAGATGAAGCCGAGGCTTTGGTTTACCAAGCCATTCATAAATTTAAAAATGACGTTGAGGCCGGTAAAACTCCTCGATCTAGCGTATTCTTTTTGGGAAGAGAAAATTTTCCCAGAAATTATTCTACAACTGATTTTAGATTGGGGCATTCGCAAATTTTAAAGCAAGGTTACCAAGATCAAAAGAAAACTGTTTCTATTTTTGCTTCCGGGTCAATGTTGCAACAGGCGCTGATCGCGGCAGAAAATATTAAGAGTATGGGATATTCAGCGTTAGTAGTAAATCCAAGCATCTTAAATCGTATCGACGCTGAAGTTTCAAAAGAAGTTTTGGAAAAATCCGATGGTTTAGCGATATTTGTTGATGATCATCAGCAGCTGGGAAGTTTTGCTGAGAACTACGTTTTGGAATTTTCTAAAAACGGTTGGCTACGTAAATTCGAATGTTTAACAGTGCAAGAGCACTTTGGACAAAGTGCATACAATTCGATAGAACTTTATCGTAAACATAAATTGGACTCGGATTCGATTTCTAAGGCGGCGTTAAAACTGCTGGTAGAAGCTTTATAAACAGTTACACTTCCGATAACTGACTTAATTAGCTAGCGGATTTTTTTTTAAAGATCTTTTCAATTTGATCTTTTAGTGAAACGGTCGTGTAAGGCTTAACAACATAGCCATCCACACCAGCAACAAGTGCTTCCTTTACTTGTTCGCTTTGGGCTTCGGCAGTAAGAAGCAAAAATGGTAACGACTTAAATTTTGCGTCCATTCGAATACGTTTCAAAAATTCTAGGCCGGTACAGTTCGGCATGTTCCAATCTGAAACAATAAGTCCAATGTCGGGCTGTTCATTCAGTATAGTCCAGGCCAACTGGCCGTCCGCCGCTTCTTCAAATGATGAAAAGCCCATGTCGGTTAAACTTTTTTTAACTAACTTGCGCATGATTATCATGTCATCTGCAATTAGAATTTTAGTATTCAGTGGAAACATACATACCTATCGAACTCGTTTAAGATTTACTTAATAATCAAACTTTCATATTAAATTGGGAACATCGAAAAAGTCCAGCTACCGAATCTTTAGCTGAATTCTGGATTCTCCAGCGAAAACAACCCTATCCGGGTTCTAGACTAGCGAGAATTAATGCAAAATTAACTCATTAGATCTGTAGAGAATTTCGTAAAAAACCGATCAATATTTAGACAAAATTAACTGACAGAGCATTTCCAAAAGGAAAAAATACATGTCTTTTTCTGAACAAGAACTTCTGGAATTCCAAGCCGAGGCACTTGAGTTGCTAGAGCTTGCGGAAAGAAGTTTACTTAGTTTAGATCAAGGCGGTGATTTTCGGCCAGCTTTTGATTGTGTCTTTCGAAGTTTTCATAATCTAAAGGGCGCTTCCGGGATGATGAATTTGCTGGCCCTGCAGATCCTCACTCACGAATTAGAAAATATTTTGATAGAATTCAAGGACGCAACTGCCATTCCACACGATTACATAAGTCTTTTTTTAAAAGGGATAGATGCTGCCCGTTCCATTTTGAAAGGGGTCGAAGTTACATTCGATTTTAGTATTGTTTCACATTCTTCCAAACTTGAAGTTTATCCAGCACCTGTGATCGCAACTAGACCGGCGGAATCAAAAGGTGAAGATAGTTCAGTTCGCGTTTCTGTTTTGTTGCTTGATAATTTGATGACCTTAATGGAAGAAATGATTTTGGTTAGAAATCAAATGATGCAGCTTGCAAACAAATCGGAAGATTTGGAATTTTTGAATTTAAGCAAAAGACTTTATGTTGTGAGCAGTGAAATCCACAGCGAAATGATAAAAACAAGAATGCAGCCCATAGGGTACATCCTTAGCAAATTTAATCGTGTTGTGCGCGACCTGTCGCGCGAATTGAAGAAAGAAATTAATCTGAATTTTTTTGGTGCAGAAACAGAATTAGATAAGATCCTACTTGAATCGATTAAAGATCCGTTGACTCATATCGTCCGAAACTCTTGTGATCACGGAATTGAAACACCAGTTGATCGTGTTAAAGCAGGAAAATCAGGCACCGGTACAATTAATATTCGTTCATACCATGAAGACGATCATTTAGTTATTGAGGTTTCTGATGATGGTAAGGGACTTCACAAAGAAGTTTTGCTGAAAAAAGGCATTGAAAAGGGAATTATCACCCAACGGCAAGCATCTAATATGAGCGAAAAGGAAATATTTAATCTGATTTTTTCACCAGGATTTTCAACCGCTGTTTCGGTCACGAACGTGTCCGGAAGAGGTGTTGGAATGGACGTGGTACGCAATAATGTTGAAAGAATCGGCGGTTCGGTCGACCTAAACAGTGTTCTGGGAAAAGGCACGACAATTAAAATTAAAATTCCTTTAAACTTGGTCGCTATTGCAGCCTAAATAGTCATAAGAATTTAAAGCTAAAGCGGCTTAAATTGATTTTTCCAAAAAGACAATTGCTCGGAATTTAATACCTTTTCGAATTGGGCTAACTCGAACGCAATATCTAGATTTTCCTGGTTCATAAAGTTTGTTTGACGGCGATATCCCTTTTTTTGGAACGAATGATGATTCATCAACAAATCTTTAAGTTCAATAATTTTAAAAATAATCGCGATTTCACTTTTAAACAATCCGATTTCGATCCGTAAGAATTCTTCTAACTTTTGTTCTCGGTCAGGTTCTTTTTCCCAATAGTGGGCTAACGCCAAAACAAAAGGAATCATCAATTCAAAGACCAGTTGATGATTTTTACAAAAGTCGTGAGTACGTTTTAAATATTCATGTAAAAGGGACTGCCCCCGTGGATCAGACATCACTTGGTGTAAACTAGGGAGAATAACCTCTAAAATATTTAAATCATAAAGTTCAAAAAATGCTGGCGCCGGATCGTCTAAACGCAAAAGTTTTAGGTATTCCTCACGTCGCCTTGGCATAATCGAATTTGCTAGGGATTTCGCTTCTTTTTGGATGGCCTGTTTGAGTTCCGGTTGTATTTGAAAATTTAATTTATGCGCTAAACGTATCGCCCGCAAACTGCGGATAGGGTCTTCTTTAATACGAAGATCAGGCTGACCAATGATTTTCATTTGCGCTTGTTTGATGTCTTTTAATCCATCGACATAATCAATCAGTTCGGCACGAATAGGATCATAAAAAAGAGCATTAATGGTAAAATCTCGGCGTTTGGCGTCTTCTTCAGCGGTGCCAAAATAATTGTCGCCGGTGATGGTATTTTCTGGGTCAGATTTAAAATGATCAGAATCAGAATTCGACAGACCCTCTTCTTCTAAAGTTATTTTTTTTAAACTTTCAGCTTCTATTTCTGATTCAGATTCCACGATCTGCATCGGTGCTTCTTTTCGAAAAGTCGCAATTTCGTATTGGTGTTGATATCGTCTCAATAAAACCAGCCGAAATCTGCGACCAATGATATGACTGCCACGAATAATTTTTTTAATTTGTTCCGGTTCTGCATTAGTTGCGATATCGAAATCTTTAGGTTTTATTCCGGCCAACAAATCACGTACGCAGCCACCGACAAAATAAGAAGTAAACCCGGCGTTTTGTAATTTTCTGACTATTTCTATAGCAAAAGGATCCATTCCTTCTTTATTCAGCTGTAGCTTTTGCCTGTGAGATTCAGTATTATGCATCCGAATAATATGACATCTTATTTAGAACAGTTCAATTATCAACTTACGGGATCGGAAGCCGGAACCAAATGGGTTTTCTTGCACGGTTTGATGGGCTATGCGGCGAACTGGCGAAAAATAACGACTTTACTAGGCCAGGGGCACCGGATTTTGACCTATGATCAACGGGGCCATGGCCGTTCCTTCAAGCCTGAAACCGGTTATGCGCCAAGAGATTTTGCCGAGGACCTGTTTTTAATTACGCAGGAATTAGGCTGGGACCGATTTAATTTGGTTGGGCATTCCATGGGCGGTCGAAATGCAATCAGCTTTGCGCATCTGTTTTCGGAAAAGTTAAATAAATTAATCATTGAGGATATTGGACCCGAGTCTGACCCCGCTGCCGTGAATTATTATATTCGACTTTTTGACGCAATCCCGACCCCTTTTAAAAATAAACTGGCAGCCAAAGAATTTTTCCTTAACGAGTTTCCAAAAACTTCTATCTACGAACCTGAAAATCCGACTTTGGGAGTTTATCTGCTTTCAAATATGCATGATCTCCCGGACGGAAAAATAGATTGGCGATTTAAAAAAGAACACATTTTGGATACTGTGAAATTGGGCCGGGCCTCTGATCAGTGGAATGATTTTAGACAAATTCCCGTAGATAATTTGGTGCTGCGTGGGTCAGGCTCGCATTATTTTCCAAATGATGTTTATCAGAAAATGTTAGTGGCGAACCCGCGAACCCAGGGGAAGGTGATTCCTAATTCTGGGCACTGGATTCATTACGATCAGCCGCAGCTGTTTACAGAAGCGATTTTAGAATTTACAAAATAGCCTTGCTGGGCTTGTCTTTAAAGCTCAAAAAACTATAAACACAAGGCACTACTATCAAAGTTAAAAAAGTAGAAAAAAGAACTCCACCAATTACGGTGATTGCCATTGGAATCCGACTTTCTGCTCCGGGTCCAAACGCAAACGCCGAAGGTAGTGCGCCAGCAATGGTTGCAAACGAAGTCATTAAAATAGGGCGTAGTCGGATCGGGCAGGCTTTGATTAAAGCCTCTTTAGTTTCCAATCCCTTGGCTTTCAACTGATTAGTAAAATCAACCAACAAGATCGAATTCTTTTTTGTAATTCCCATTAACAAAATCAGTCCGATCATACTGTAAATGTTGATTGATTTATTCGCGATCAATAATGCTAAAAAAGCACCCGACAAACTAAATGGTAACGCCATCAAAACGGTAAAGGGATGAATAAAACTATTAAATTGCGATGCCAAAACCATATAGGAAACGATCAGGCCTAAAAGTAAGGCTAAAATTAAACTGTCGAAGCTTTCCTGAAAAGATTTTGCACTGCCGCTGACCACGATATGATACCCACTGCTTAAAGTTTTATCAGCAATCGCATTTACCATTTCGATCGCTTTGTCTTGCGATAGGTTTTTTCCCAAATTTGCACTGATGGTGATCGCACGTTCTCGATCCTGTCGGGCGATGGCTTGTAAACTTTTCGATTCCTTCAGCTGGACTAAGTCAGCCAATGAAATCAGTTCACCGCGGTTATTACGGACAAACAATCGATTAATATCAGTCATCTGGCTGCGCTCTTCCGGATCTAAACGCAATTTGATATCATACCGTCGCCCATTCTTTGAAAACTTGCCGGCCGTTACTCCACCCACCATGGCGTTGATGGTTGAACCGATATCGGCCATACTAACGCCGCGCAATCGGGCCTTTTCACGATCCGGAATAACTTTGATTTCGGGTAAACCTTCTTTATAGTCGGAATCGATATCTGTTAACTGTTTTGATTTATCCATTTCTTCGATCATGGTTTTTGAAAATTCAACGAGCTGACCCCAGTTAGGTCCCCGTAGAGAAAATTCCACTGGCGAACCCCGCCTAGAGGAGAAGCCACTGAGTGATGGGTCAGAAACAAATGCCCGGACTTTTTTAACCGCTTTGAGATCCGTTCTAAGAACGTCCAATAATTCTTGTTGCGTGTATTTGTCTTTTGTATCTGGGTTGGTGGCGCGATCTTTTTTTGCTTTTAAAGTAACAAAGATATACCCACTGTTTACATCGGCACCGCCACCAGTATTGGAAAAGTATTCTTTAACGCTAGGATTTTTTTGCAACATTTTTTCAATTTCGATCATTTTTTCATCGGTAAATGCTAATGAAGAACCGGCCGCGGCTTGAACGCGGATACTTAAGCTGCCTTGATCTTGCGGCGGGACAAATTCTTTTTTCAACATACGCACAACTGAAAATGAAGCTACGAAAAAGATCAGGGAAATCAAAACAGTCACCGCACGATTTCTTAATACAAAGCGAAGAACATTTCCATAAATTCTTTCCCCTTGTACAAAGGCACCATCTACCATTTTTCCAAGGAATCCGGTTCTGTGACTATAATTCAGAAATTGGGCACTTCGCATCGGAGTTAAAGTAAGAGCCTCTAATAAAGATAAGGCCACAGCAACCGTCAATGTCACACCAAATTGAAAGAAGAATTTTCCGATAATTCCCTTCATAAACGCTACCGGCAAAAAGATCGCAATAATTGCAGCCGTCGCCGCCATTGCGGCAAACGCAATTTCTTCGGCTCCATTTAAAGCAGCATCGTGCCGTTTTTCTCCTAATTCTAGATGGCGAACGATATTTTCTAAAACCATAATTGCATCGTCAACGACGATACCAATGGCCAAGGAAAGACCTAAAAGAGTAAAGGTATTTAAAGTAAAACCCAAGGCATAAAGACAAATAAAACTTCCAACGATAGAAGTTGGAATTGCCAACACCACATTCAGGGTTGCTGTCCAAGAACCTAAAAACAGCCAGCAAACAAAGGCGGTTAAGATCGCTGATAAGATTAAGGTAAAATTTAATTCGTGAACGGCTTCTTTAATAAATCGGGTCGAGTCATTACGAACACCGATGACAACACCATCGGGTAAATTTTTATTTAGTTCGGCAACTTTTGCGATCACGGCTTCCGCGACACCGACGGCATTGGCTCCGCGCTGTTTTTTAACTCCCAAACCAATAGCGAATTCACCGTTGGATCTGGTTTTTCTACGGATATCATCTAAACCATCTTCAATTTTGGCTACTGCACTTAAAGGTAGGGCCGCGTAGTTAGGCGATCCACCTCTTTTATTAATATTTATCTTTGCGAAATCTTCTGCGGAAGGAGCTTCGCCTAAGGTTCTGATGTTGATTTCTTGCAAGGCAGATTCAATACGACCCGAAGGTTGTTCATTATGTTCTTGATCGATTGTACTAACGATATCGTTAACGGTTAGTGCATATTGCTGCAATTTTTTTCCCGAAATCCAAACACGTAATGCCGGATCGGTGTATCCTCCTAAATTAATTTCACCAACTCCAGCAATTGTTGAAAACTGATCTTTGATTTGATCTCGAACAATGGACATCAATTCAACTTCAGTGTGTTTGGTCGATGAAACCGCTAACCACAGTATAGGTTGATCTTCCGGATTTGATTTTCTTACACTAGGCGCATCGGTATTTTTAGGCAGGCGACGAACAATTTGCCCTAGAACGGTTTGAACTTCTTGTATGGCCACATCAATATTTTTGTCTAAACCAAACTCGACCGAAATATTAGCGCTACCGGTTCGAGAAGTGGAAGAAATATTGGTAATACCTTGAATGGAAGTTAAAGACTCTTCGACCACGTCGACAATGTCTGCTTCGATAACTTCTGGTGCGGCGCCTTGCAGGGAAAAACTGATACTGACGACGGGGAAATCCACATCCGGCATTTGGCTGACACCCATTTTTTGGAAGCAGAGCCCACCAAAGAAAATAAGACTAAACATTAACATCCAGGTGAATACAGGTTTTTTAATTGATAAACTAGGTAAACTCATTTGTGACTACTTTGTAATTTGCGGATTTAAAGTCGTTAAGGCTTCTAATTTTAAATAGGAAATTTTTAATTGGTATTTCAACCGATCAAAATTTCTTTTTGCTTCTAAATAAGTGGTCAAAGATTGAAGCACTTCTAAATTGGAAGTAACTCCTAAGCCATAATCTTTTTGTTGCGAGAAATAATTTTTTTCTGACAACTTCAAGGACTGATCTAAAAGATCCAGTTGTTCAATACTACTTTGAACTTCGGCATAGTTAAGGTCTATATCGGAGTCCGTGTCTTTTAAAAACCGAGACTTTTCATATTCGGCTTGTTGTTTTCTTAATAAAGCTTCAGTGACACTAGCACGTGTACCACCGCCTTCAAAAATAGGAATGGTCAAACTGACGCCCACATCCCACTTGGAATCGGCCAAGGCTCCGGTACGATCTTTTAAATAATAATTGGCGCTAAGATCTAAACTGGGCCAGTACATCCCTTTTTGCGCTTTGTAGAGATTTTCGTAAGATTCAATTTGAAAATTTAATGAAGTTAGATCGGGTTTTTCAGTTAATTGTTTTTTATAATAGGTGATCGGTTTTAATTGTTTATTGATAGTATCGACATCATCAACCAAGGCCACGCCTGTTGCTGCACCTGTTAGTAATGAAAATTTTCTGCGCAATTGAATTAATTTTAATTCGGATGCTTGGATTTGTGTCTGTAGAAGATAACTTTGCGATTGATTTGATAAAACTTCACTTTGTCGTGATCTGCCGATTTTGGTTCGACTGGTTAGTTCTTTGGTTCTTTTATTAGTGAGATCTAATTGCAGCTGCATATCTTTAATGTCTTGTTCGATTTGCAGAATTGAATAATAGCTAATTGCTGTGTCGGAATAGGTATCGACGTAGCTCATTTGCAAATTCGATTTTTCCGAGTCCAGAAGATTTTTACTGGATTTGGTTTTGTAATAAGTTTGCCCACCGGCGAACAGGTTTTGAGTCACATTGAGACGACTTGTTTCCTGAGGGTTGACAAAAGACCCGGCCGTTAACTGATCGGTATCAATCTGCGTATAACCAAAAGCAGCAGAAAGTTTAGGCATAAATCCAGAGCGATTTTTATCAACGGCCGTTTCTGCGATCGAAGTTTTAATATTTTGAATATTAATTCTTTCTGACTTTTGTTTTGCCAAATCAAAGGCTTGGTTAAAATCTAAAGTTGTCTGGGCTTGGGTTTGAACACTGAGCGCTAATATTAAGAATGGGAAAAATTTGTTCATTACAAAATCACTTTCTGGGGACTAACTACCTAAAATTGTTTCAGTTTCGGCAGGGGTTTCAGCTGCAATTCCATCCCTATGGCCTTGCAATCGCAAGTCCTTTTATTGAATCCCGACGATTTTTTTCTTCCCTAAAGTTCTCTTATGCCTAGCTGCAGCATGAGATAGAGAACGACAGTAAACAAACACCAATTGAAAAAGTTTAGGTCATTCAACAGGCTAATGAAGCGCGTTCTTTGACATTTTAAAATATTGTCAGTAGCTTCACTGTTTTGAGGTAAAAGGTGCAATTTTCGGAACTGAATTTAGAGCCCACATTAATACAAGATATTGAAAAATTAGGTTATGGACAATGCACTGACATCCAAGAGAAATGCATTCCTCTTGTACTTGAAGGCAAGGACATTGCTGGTCTTGCGCAGACTGGAACCGGTAAAACAGCGGCATTTTTAG
>JAYVAZ010000054.1:0-6705 GCA_043750675.1 Pseudobdellovibrionaceae bacterium
CCATTCCCGAGATTCTCGCTAGCCTAGGGCTTCGTGACCGCGTTGGACGCTCGTACAATTTCGTTCTCGAGCGATCGCTCCGCGGGTCGAGCGGCTCGATCGGCCTTGCGAAACACGAAGTAACGTTGGGTCGCGACATAATTATCTCAATTCTTTTGATCGTTACACTTGAGTTTTTTCTAAGCGACAAGTTTTTACCAAAATTAGCGCAAACCAAGAATTTTATTTTTTATACTGAAATCAAAAAAAATCCTTCACTGTACAGTACGGTAAAAACGAATCGAATTTGGTATCGCTCAAAGGATACTATTTTTAATATTAAAACCTTAAACGAACAAGAGCATAAGGCCCAAGGGTTAACCATGTACTATCTGAATGAAAACTGGGACTTGCTACAGATGGTGACAGCAAAAGAAATTAAAATGAATAAAAATCAGTGGACCTTATTTGAAGGTTCGGTCACGCTTTTTACCGAAGAATCCAGCTTTCCCCTTACCAGTCCCTTCAAAGAAAAAACGATCGTTATGTCCGAGGACGCCAATGACCTTAGTTCCACGGCTCATCCTTCTGATGTATTGTCGGTGAAGGAACTTCAGCAATTTATCAAAAAAAATAAAGAAGCTGGGTTAGATACGATTCGGTACGAGGTCGATTACCACGCAAAATTTGGATTTGCCTTTTCGGCATTGGTGATGTCGCTATTGGGAATTCCCTTTGCATTGTCGCGCGGTCGATCGGGCGGAATTATGGTAAATATCGGCGTGTGTTTGGGATTGGTTTTCGTATATTGGATTATGTATAGTTCTTCGTTAACATTGGGTCAGCACGGCCAACTTCCTCCGATTTTAGCCGCGTGGAGCCCCAATCTCATTTTGGGCGGATTTGCGATTTACATGATTCAAAGGAGAAGAGAATAGTTATGATTAAAAAAATAATACTTATTTTGACCGCGGTTTTTTTGAATGCTTGTGCCGTGATGACTCCCGTTCATGAGGCCGAGCCTCCGGAAGTTTTAGGCAACTGGGGTTTTAAATTTGGGTATTTGGTGGGAACTTCCAATGCAGTGGGTACCGAACGAGTTCTTACTTCTGGACAAGACACAGTTTTTACCGATGCTGTCATTGGATCTCGATTGGCATTTGGGTTTTTAGATCATTTTCAATTTACAATTGATGCCTTCGGCGGTTCGGGTTCTACCGGTAGTTCGGCTGCCCTGAAGTGGCAATTTATGGGTAATAATTATTTCGAGGCTAAGGCTGGCGACGTCGCTATGGCAGTCATTTTGCGAAGTTGGAGCGGCAACAGCTTTGATTACGATCCTAATATTTCTGGAGACATTTATGCCGAAAGTGATATTGAAGGAAAGGGAACGGATCTGACTTATTTGATAGGTTACCGAATGTTAGATTGGTTAGGGGCTTATATCGGGCCCAAATACATAACCGGAAAAGTGACTGAAAAATATAAATCAGTAGAAAATGGACCAGTGGTTTTTGAAGACAGCCGAAATGTTACTTTGTATGGGGCGATTGCAGGCCTCCACATGTCTCCGCATTCGAAACATTTTGCTTTTGATGTAACGATGGAGGTTCAATATATAAACACTCCAGCGACCTATTCCAACGTTCGTACCTGGCAACAAAACAGAACCATCGGAATTTCAGTCCCGTTTAGTTTTAATTAATTCGTTTATTTCTACTCAAAAGCTCAGACAGTCCTCGCCTCAAATTTATTGTTATAAATAAATTGAGAATCTATTAATTGGGGCTGCGGAACTCGCTTTTGAATAGAAATAAACAAACCAATCTGATATTGGAGCTTAAGAAAATATTTGGATTAAGTTTTAGACCCATTGCGGTTCAAAAACGAGTTCCTCAGCCTCAAAGCTAAAATAGGTTCGTTGAAGTTTAATTTTATTTTTTAGCTTTGAAGCGAGGACTGTCTGAGCTTTTTGAACCGCAATGGGTCTAAAACTCAAGCCAAACGGTTAATTAATTAAACTGACTGGGCAGCCAACTTTTTTGATTACGCCATTTGATTTATCGATACTTACGATAAAATTGTAAAGATCCGGATCATTATCTATCAGCCATTGTACCGTGATACCGAAACGCGCCGGAGCATCTTTGCGTACAAGATAGTAACCTACACCTTGCGCAAAATATTCGTTTTCGTGAGATTTAGAATAAGGCTCGGCAAATAAGTTCCTCTGTAAAGCACCTAAATAAAGTTTGGTAATACACTTTGCAACTTCAGGACGAACAACTTTGGCGTAATCTAAATGCCAAGAGTGCGCCATTTCATGGGCAGCCAAATTATAATCACCATGAATAGTTCTTAATGTTTCACCAAGATCTGTGATTACGGGATTGCCACCACGGCCTCTCAATTCATCCAAAAGACGGTTGTCTGGGGCGTCAGCTCGTAAATCCTTATCGGATTCATAACCTGGGATTTCGCTTTCGTATTCGTAAACTTGTTTAATATAAAGCGAAGTTTTTACAGTCACCAAAGAATTTAAATAAGCGGCCCAAATGCGGATAGAGTGTTTGATGCCTCTTAACTGATCGGCGTTTACACCTTTAATATTCATCACGTAAGAATTTACTGAAGTATCAAAATGCGCTTCGGCTAATTCTTTTTCCATTCGTTGAACATTTGACTGATAATCATTGTAACGTTTTACTCGGGCATTCTTAAGAACATTGCCTAAACCCCAGTGCGCACGGTGGTTGTAGTTGCAAAGTTGATGCGCTCTCCAATACAAAGCCAACGCGATCGAATCTTTTTGGGTGCTTTCGTAAAGATTGCCTAACAAAGTTAATAGATCCGATTTATTTGGGAAAGCCGCATTTAATTGTTCAGCCTCATTGATAATCGTTTCAATTTGTTCTCCGGACTTCCAGCGGGCTTTTAAGTCCTGCATTTTTTGGAAGGAAGTACCTTGCAGTAAATTAGTTTTGCAAACTTGGTTGTACTGTTCAGTGACGGTATAGACATTATCTTCGACGGGTAAACGAGAATAAATATTTACATATTTATAATAAGCTTCCAAAACATACTTGGTTAACTGAAAGTTTGTTTGGTCTTGACCGTAGAATGCCAATTCAACCAAGCGGAAAACTCGGTCAGGATCGTTCATCAAAGAGAACTCTTGTTCTAAATATTTGATCGCGCCCAAGTAGTCGTACTGGCCCCAAATCAAATGGCTAAGCCAGCCCATCGCCATTTCACTGGCCATTTCTGCATCAACCTTTTTAAATTCCAAAGTTTTTTGATCTAAAAACTCAGTTGTGTAGCCATTTGTGATTCCGTCTTCATGATATTGAATCAAAGACATCATTACATTTGCATCACCGGCGCCCCAATTTGGATTTCGCATTAAAATGCTGATCGCTTCTTTTGTATATTGAGTGTTTAGTGCGAAAATAGCAAAACGGTAAGTCGCTACGCCGATGTATTTTTGCTGAGACATCGAGTTGTCAGTCGCCTGGCTAAACAAATTATATGCGGTTTCGAATTCATTTAATTTGTCTGCACACTGAGCCGACTCGGCTAACAACAGTTGTTTGGAATCACTAGGGGCGGTTTCGCAAGAATTTGCGTAATCCATGCACTCTTTGAATCGAGCGGCCGTTCGCAAAGCGCGTACATATCGGAAAGCTTCAGGTTTACTACAGCCAACGGTGGGAAGTTTCACAAAGGTCAGCAAGTTTTCATATTTTTGGTTGATATCGGATGAGGTAGTTAGGGCTCTTTTGTAAAGGTAAGGATCGAATTCAGAACGAAGAGTTTGTCGTGATAACAGATGGTTAACATAAGTTGAACTGCCAACCGAGGTAACATGCGGTAATCGCAGATGTTCTCGGAAGCTATCGTTGTAAGTTTGGGCTAAAGAAATCTGCTGAAAAGAAAGTGTAATAAATATATAAACCAGTAGTTTCGACGCCAAAAATCCCCCTATTGACAATCTGCATAGAGCATCTATTTTGATTCTGAGGTGATGTCAAAAACAATTGTTGAATTTTCGTTGATTGAATCAAAAAATAACATATTATACAACGCGATAAAATAGGAAGCTATGAGGAAAATATGTCTGTTTTAAAGGTACTTACGTTCCCTGATCCGCGCTTGCGAGAAATCTCTAAACCGGTAACTAAGTTCGACGATTCCATCAAAAAATTATCAAAGGATTTGTTAGAAACTATGTATGCTGAAAACGGCATTGGGCTGGCAGCTGCGCAGGTAGGGGAATTGTACAGGATGTTGGTTGTGGATATTAGTCCACGTGATTTAGAAAAAGACGAAGATGACGGAATGACCGAATTGGAAAGAAAAATCAAACAACCTTTGGTTATCATCAATCCTGAAATCACCAAACACCGAGGCAGCACAAAATATGATGAAGGGTGTTTAAGTGTTCCTAGTTTTTATGAAGAAGTCGATCGATATGAATGGATTCAACTGTCTTACCAAGATGTTGATGGCAATAAACAAGTGTTAGAGACGGATGGCTTGCTGGCCATTTGTATTCAGCATGAAATGGATCATTTAGAAGGTACACTTTTTATCGATCATCTTAGTTTTATCAAAAGTAACAAAATTAAAAATCAAATAAAGAAAAATGGTTATCCAGAAAAAAAAGGTCGTCCTAAAAAAGAGGATTCGACTATGGGTAAAAAAAATAAGGCGCTACAAGAAGTTGATTAGTGAAAGAGGTTGATTAGTGAGTAAAGTTCGCGTTTGTTTTTTAGGTACTCCGGACTTTGCGGCGACGGCATTGAAAAGTATGCTAGAGGATAATCATTACGAAATCGTAGGTGTGATTTCCCAACCAGATCGTCCAGCCGGAAGAAAAATGGTTATGACAGCATCGCCGGTAAAAACCTTGGCATTGTCGCATGGACTAAAAGTATTGACGCCGGAATCAGTCAATAAAGATTTTATGATTGAACAGATTCAGTCTTGGGCGGCCGAAGTGGCTGTAGTTGTGGCATTCGGACAAATTCTCTCATTAAAATTTTTAGATCTTTTTCGTTATGGCGCGGTCAATATTCATGGAAGTCTTCTTCCTAAATGGCGGGGTGCCGCCCCTATCCAAAGGTCATTAGAAGCCGGTGACACCGAAACCGGGGTTACTTTGCAAAAAATTGTAAAGGCTTTGGATGCGGGGGATATTATTGGGATAAGGAAAGTCAGCATCGATCAATCTATGCAAGCCAGTGATCTGTTTCCCCAATTGGCACAATTAGGTTGCGATCTTTTGCATGTTGAATTGATGGACTATGTTCGCGGCAATCTAAGTCCGGTTCCGCAAGATCATACCGCAATGACAGTGGCAAAGAAGATCGATAAATCCGAAGCTAAAATTGATTTTAATCAAAGCGCCGAAAAAATTCATAATAAGGTACGGGCCTTTAATTTAGGCCCGGGAACTTATACTTTGTTAAACGGAAAAAAGCTTAAAATTTTGAAAACCGATTTTGTACCCGGAGCCGAAGCAGATTCAACACGAATTGCTAAGGTAACCGAAGTGACCTCTGATGCTATTTCAATTCAATCGGGCTTGGGAATTCTAAAAATTTTGCAACTGCAGCCTGAGTCTAGAAATAAAATGTCCGTAAATGAATTTTTAAAGGGTCATGAATTAAAAGCAGGGGATATCTTTGGGAACTAAAAATAGCAGGCCTAAATTAATTGCGCCAAGTATTTTGTCAGCGGACTTTGCGCATTTGGCAACCGAAATCAAAGCCATTGCTGAAGCCGGTGCCGACTGGGTTCATGTTGATGTAATGGATGGACATTTCGTACCAAACCTAACAATCGGACCTCCGGTTGTGAAGGCGTTAAAAGCAGTTTCCACTTTGCCTTTAGATGTTCATTTGATGATTGATAATCCTGAGAAGTATGTGGAGTCTTTTGCCATCGCTGGTGCAGACTATTTAACCTTTCATATTGAATCTACAAAAAAACCCGAAGCCTTAATTAAAAAAATTCGTGGATTAGGGGTAAAAGTCGGAATTACATTAAGACCAAAAACAAAACTAAATACGATTTTGCCGTTTCTGGGTCAGGTCGATTTAGTTTTGGTAATGTCGGTAGAGCCGGGATTTGGCGGGCAATCGTTTATGCCTGAACAGATGGAAAAAGTCAGCCAACTGCGAAGTCGTATTTCAGAAAATAAATTGAAGTGTCTTATTGAAATTGATGGCGGTATAAACGCCGAAACGATAAAGGCCTGTTCTGAAGTTGACGTAATTGTAGCCGGAAGTGCGGTCTTCACTAAAGGCAGTTCTCAACTTTCTTACGTACAAAAAGTTCACTCTTATAAAAAACAAATCGATCTTTTAAAGAAATAGGAAAAACTATGAATTCGAAGAACATATTTAGCGCTGTCTTTTTGATACTGGCAATAGGTTTTCAAACCGTACAGGCCCAGGTGAGTTCATTTTCAGAACAAGACGTTTTCAATTTGAAAAAAGCAGGAGAAGAAAGGGATCTTAATAATCCACTTTTCACCGCATTTCTTCAAAGTAGTTTGGCCTATGATCGCGTGATTGCGGTTCAAGTCCTAGGGCAAACCAGAATGGTTTCGGCAATCACATTATTCAAAAGTCGATTATTCGATTCTTTTCCTGCCGTTAGAAGTGAAGTTTGTTTTGCACTGGGTGAAATCGGAATACAAAATAAATTAGATGCCGAAAC